>JAYTIP010000048.1:0-3181 GCA_043731745.1 Elusimicrobiota bacterium
CGGGCGAGCTCCTGCGAGTCCACCGCGGGTCGCTCATGCGCCTGACCGTGTCGATCAACCGCGGCGACTCCGACTACGCCTGCTCGGAGGAAGCCGGACTCAAGCCGGTCAAGCCGGAGGAGCCCCTCAAAGACCACGATGACTTGAACACCGTCCAGCCGAGCTACTGGAGCGGCTTCGAGGAATGGGCCGAGGACGGCGAGGTCCGGACCAATTGGGCCGAGCGCGAGGATCCCTGCAAGGACGCTTACTACGAGTTCGCCGCGGGTACCAAAGAAAGCCGGAATGTCTTGGGCTCGAACATCGGCATGATCGCCGTGCGCGGGCAAACCGGGGATTTCCGCGTCGCGGTCAGCAGCCTGCGCACGGCCGCGCCGCTCTCGAAGGTGGCCGTGACCGTCCACAATTTCCAGGGCACGGTCATCGCCCGGAGCGAGACCGACGCCAATGGATTCGCGAAGCTTTCGTCCAAGGGAAAGCCGTTCTACCTGACGGCGAGCAAGGACGGCGACCGGGGATATTTGAAGGTGAGCGACGGCCTGGCCCTGCCGGTCAGCCATTTCGACACGGGCGGCGAGCGCGTCGAGAGCGGCTTGAAAGGGCTTCTCTACGGAGAGCGCGGCGTGTGGCGGCCGGGCGACGATGTCCACCTGACCTTGATCGTGGAAGACCGGGAAGGCCGCCTGCCCCCGGGCCACCCCGCCGTGCTGCGCCTCTTCGACCCACGGGGAAAGCCGTTCCTGACCTTGACCAACCGCGAGGCGGTCGGGGGCTTCTATCGCTTCAGCTTCCGCACTCCGGAAGACGCCCCGACCGGGCTGTGGAGCGCCAAGGCGCGCGTCGGAGGGGCGGAGTTTTCCAAGGAGCTGCGCGTCGAAGCCGTGCTGCCCAACCGCCTCAAGGTCGAGCTGGACTTCGGCCGCAAGAGCCTGCGCGCCAAGGCCGCGGATTCGAAGGTAAAACTCTTCGCGCAGTGGCTGCACGGCGCCAAGGCCGGCGGCCTGAAGGCCGCCGTCGACCTGAAGCTGACGGCCGCGCCGACGAAGTTCACGCGCTTCACGGATCACGTCTTCGACGATCCCGCCCGGTCGCTCAACGCCGAGAGCCGCACGGTGTTCGAGGGCACGCTCGACGCGGACGGCCGCGCCGAGATCCCCCTCTCGTTTCCGGCCGATCAATCCGCCCCGGGGACGATGAACGCCGAGTTCCACGCCCGCGTCTTCGAGAGCGAAGGAGCCTTCAGCTCGACGCGTCAGACGGTGCCGTTTCACCCCTACGAGCGCTACGTCGGGCTGAAGCTCCCCGACGGCGACCGCGCGCGCGGGATGCTTCTGACCGACACGACCCATCAGGTCTCCGTCGTCAGCCTCGACGCCGACGGCAAGCCGGCGTCCGCGTCGAACATCAAGATGACCGTTTATAAGGTGGAATGGAAATGGTGGTGGGACAAGTCCGGCAGCGCGCTGGCCCAGTTCGCCAACAACACCAACACCGCGACGGTGCAGGAAGGGACCGTCTCCACCCACGACGGGCGCGGGATCTGGACCTTCAACATCCATTACCCGGAGTGGGGCCGCTACCTGCTGCGCGCCTGCGACGAGGAGAGCGGCCACTGCACGGGGAAAATCTTCTACATCGACTGGCCGGGCTGGGCCGGAAGGGCCCGCGAGCAGGGCGGCGCCGGAGCCAACGTGTTGTCCTTCGAAGCCGACAAGCCGGAGTACAAAGTCGGGGAGACGGCGCGGCTGCGGCTGCCGGCGGCGCAAGCGCGGACGCGCGCGCTCATCTCGATCGAAAACGGCTCGCGCGTGCTCTCGCAGCGCTGGGTGGAGCTGTCGACGGGCCCGACGACCGTGCCGCTGGCGATCACGAAGGCCATGACGCCCAACGTCTACGTCGCGGCCTTCGTCATTCAGGCGCACGAAGGCAAGGCCAACGACCGGCCGCTGCGGCTGTACGGGGTGATCCCGCTGACGGTCAAGGACCCGGCGACGGAACTCACACCCGTGATCGCGGTCGCCGCCGAATGGAAGCCGGAGACCAAGCAGAAGGTAAGCGTGTCCGAGGCGAAGGGGAGGCCCATGGTCTACACGCTCGCCGTCGTCGACGAGGGGCTGCTCGGCCTGACGGGGTTTGCGACCCCCGACCCTCACGCCGCCTTCTACAAAAAGGAAGCGTTGGGCGTGACGACCTGGGACCTCTACGACCACGTCGTCGGCTCCTACGGCGGCGAGCTCGAGCGCCTGCTGGCTCTGGGCGGCTCCGAGGCCCTGGGCGAGCTGCGCGAGAAGGAATCGTCCCGGCGCTTCCCGCCCATCGTGCGCTTCATGGGACCCTTCGAGCTCAAGCCTGGAGAAAAAAAGGTCCACGAGGTGTCCTTATCCTCCTACGTGGGCGCTCTGCGCGTGATGGTCGTCGCCGGACGGCGCGGGGCCTACGGACACGCCGACAAAACCGTGCCGGTGCGCCAGCCGCTGATGGTGCAGCCCACCTTGCCGCGGGTCGTCGGTCCCGGCGAGGACATCGTCGTGCCGGCGTCGGTGTTCGCGATGGATGATAAAGTCAAGCAGGCCTCTGTGCAGATCTCCGCCGACGGGCCGTTTTCCGTCGTCGGCCCGCGCGCGGCGGAGCTGGTCTTCGCGAAACCCGGCGACAAGGTCGCCCGGTTCTCCCTGCGCTCCGGCTCGCGTCTCGGAACGGGAAAGATCCGCGTCACGGCGAAAAGCGGCGCCGATGAGGCGCGCGCGGAGATCAATCTGACGGTGCGCGCCCCCAACCCGCCCACCGCCCGCCAGACCGGCAAGTGGCTCGAACCCGGCGAGGTTTGGAAACCCCGGATCGTTCCGCACGGCATGCCGGGCACCAACGAGGTGACGCTCGAGGCCTCCTCGATCCCGCCGCTCAACCTCGAGAAGCGTCTGGGCGACCTGATCCGCTACCCGTACGGCTGCCTCGAGCAGACGACGTCGACCCTGTTTCCCCAGTTCTTCCTGCCCGGCCTCGTCCGTCTCACGGAGCGGGAGAAGGCCGAGGTCGAGAAGAACGTCAAGGGAGGCCTGGACCGCCTGCGCGGTTTTCAGGCGCCGAGCGGCGGGTTCTATTACTGGCCTCAGGGCGACCACGAGGAGGATTTCGCCTCGAGCTACGTCGGACAGTTCCTGATCGAAGCGGAAAAGCGCGG
>JAYTIP010000049.1:0-20924 GCA_043731745.1 Elusimicrobiota bacterium
GGTACTTGGCGCGCAACGCCTTCTCGAGCTTCTCAGCGAGGGCCGTATGATGCTTGAGGTAAGCCTTCGCGTTCTCGCGTCCCTGGCCGAGCCTCTCGCCGTCGTAGATATACCAGGAACCGGACTTCTCAACGATGGTCCCTTCGACGCCCAGGTCCACCAGGCAGCCTTCGCGGGACACGCCGAAGCCGTGGATCATCTCGAACTCGGCGGTGCGGTACGGGGGTGCGACCTTGTTCTTGACGACCTTGACGCGCACGCGCGCGCCCACTACCACGTCGCCTTCCTTGATGTTCTCGATGCGCCGGATCTCGAGGCGCATCGTCGAGTAGAACTTCAGCGCCAGGCCGCCGGTCGTCGTCTCGGGGTTGCCGAACATGACGCCGATCTTGTTGCGGATCTGGTTGATGAAGATGATCGTGGTCTTGCTCTGGGCCACGACCGCGGTGAGCTTGCGCAGGGCCTGGGACATCAGGCGGGCCTGCAGGCCCATGTGGCTGTCGCCCATTTCGCCTTCGATCTCGGCCTTCGGCACGAGGGCCGCGACGGAGTCGATGACGATGATGTCGATGGCCGAGGAGCGCACGAGCTTCTCGGTGATCTCGAGAGCCTCTTCACCGCAGTTCGGCTGCGCGATGAGAAGTCCGTCGATGTCGACGCCGAGCGCCTTGGCGTACGCCGGGTCCATGGCGTGCTCCGCGTCGATGTAGGCGGCCGCGCCGCCCATCCGCTGCGACTGCGCGACGGCCATCAGTGCCAAGGTCGTCTTACCCGAGGACTCGGGTCCGTAAATCTCGATGATGCGGCCTTTCGGAAAGCCGCCCACGCCGAGGGCCAAGTCCAGGGACAGCACGCCGGTCGGGATCGCGTCGATCTTGATCTTGGCCGCGCGGTCTCCCAGCATCATCACCGCTTCTTTTCCGTAAGCCTTCTCGATCTGAGCCATCGCCAGTTCCAGCGCCTTCGACTTCCCCGTGTCTTTGTTATCCATTTGAGTGATTTCTCCCTCCTCGAGACTCCCCGTCACTTTGGGGGCCCAAGGGAATTAGTATAGCAGAAGTCTTGTTCGAACACAAGTTCGATTTTTGTTCGACAACTGTTCGAACATGTTCGAGACCCCGCCCTAACAGACGATTGAGATGCCAAAAAGTTCCCTCATCTGAGTGCTAAGGTCACAAATTGTGACCTTAGAGATACCTGCTCATGGCAAATCTTTAAGCTTCCAATTTGGAACCTTAAAGATTCGTCACTCAAAGTTCCCTACACTATTCTCGATGAGAATCTTTTCTCTCCTCGCCGCCCTGCTCGCCGCGTGCGCGACGGCGCCCGGCGTCCCCTCCGAGCCCGTCCCGCAAGGGCGCATCGTCGAGCTGCGCGAATCCTTCACTTGCCCGATGCCCGGCAGCCGCGGACTCATCACGGTCACGCGCGACGGCAAGGCCGAGCGCGTCGTCTTCGACGGCCTGGAGTTCGAACTGGGAAAAACGAAGTCCACACGCGAGCAATTGACCCTCTCGCCGAAGGAGACCGAGGACCTCTTCCGCTTCGTCGCGGATTCCGGGTGGCAGAAAATTCCCACGCACGACGAGACGGTCTACCTCAACCCCGCGAACGACAAGCGCGTCGGTTGCGCCGACTGTTGCAGCGGCGCGATGCTGATCAAGACGGTCGAAGGACAGCGCAGCATCGAGTTCCGGGGCGAGAGCAAAACCGCGCAGGTCGACGCTCTTATTAAAGGAGTGGAGGGCTACCTATCACACGGAATGTGGCAACGGGTGTATTACCCCTGGGAGAAGCAGCGCTAGTCCGTGCGCTTCCAGAGATCCTTGTCGAGGACCTGGATCGAAGTCCGCCACTCCACCCCGCGCGCGCCGTCCTTGAAAGTCGGCACCTCGACGGGAAACACGCGCATCACCGTCCGTGAGTCCGTCCACCAGAACTTGTCGCCGGTGCGCTCGCCCTCGCCGTAGGTGAGCGACAGGTCGCGCGCCAATTCCTCGGCCGTCTTCTCGCCCGAGCGCTTGGCGTTGTAGATGACCTGGATGTCGACGAGACGCCCGCGCTTAAAACCAAGCATCAACGCCTGGGTCCAGTTGGGAAAGCTCTTCGCGTACGCGCGCTCGACGCGATAACGCGTCACGCGCCCGCGCGGGTCGATGTGCGAAGGCCAGTCCTGGGCGGGCGGATAGATGCGCTGCACATCCTCGAGGGAATCTCCGAGCTGGAGCTCGGCCAGGTAGCGCTGAACGGCAGGCGGGTCCTCGTAGCCGTCGTCGTCGGCGCGCACGGGAAGACCGGGAAGGGCGACGAGAGCGAGAAGGAGCAGCGCGCGCATGGCGCTCCTAGCGCGCCGCCCGTCGACGGCGCGTGGCCTTCGCGTAGTACTGCGGTCCCGCGTAGTTCTTGAAGGTCACATGCGCGACCTTGGTGATGAAGTCCTTGGCCTGCGAGTACGAGCGGTTCTGCCCGGTCAGCACGGTGACCTGATAGTCGCCGTTGGGCGTGAGGAAGATGGCGGAGTCGTGGCAGGCCTGGCGCAGAAGGCCGGTCTTGTGGGCGATCTCCCAACCCGAGGGCATGCCCTTGGCCAGGCGTGAGGCCACGGCCTTGGGCTTTTTAAGGATGTCGAGCATGACTTCGGAGGACACCTTGTCGACGGCCTGGCCGCTGTAGATCTTGTCCATCAAAGAGGACATCTCGCGCGCGGTCGTGTAGTTCTCGTGCATCACGCGCCCGCCCTTGAGGCTCATGCCCTCTTCGTAGATGCCCGTATAAAGGAGACCCATGCGCGGGAACTGCTGCTGAACATAGTTGACCCCGATGCGGTCGAGGATCATTTTCGTGGCGGTGTTGTCGGACTCGTTGATCATGTGCACCAGAAGCTCGCGCACGGTGTACTTGGCGCCGTCGTGCTGCCACTTAAGCGAGCCCGAGCCGCCCACGCGGTTGTGGCGAGTGATCGCGATGCGCTCGTCGAGCGCCAACGCGCCGTCGCGGATTTTATAGAAGGCGGCGATCATGACGGGGACCTTGATGAGCGAGGCCGCGGGAAACAAGTCGTCGGGATGGTGCATCCAGGTGCGCCCCGACTTGAGGTCCTTCATGAAAATAGAAACGCGGCCGGGATACTTCGACGACATCTTTTCGAGCTCGGCGACCATCGAATCCCACTGCGCGTCGCGCGGATTGGGCGCGATCACGGGAGTCACGGCCGGGCCGATCGTCTGCGCCGTCGGGCCGGGAGGAGCGATGACGGCCGTCGGCGCGGGAGCCGGCTCGATGACGGGCGCCAAGACGACGGGCGCGGAGGCCGGGACCGGAGCGGTCGCTCCGAGCGCCGCGGGCGCGGCGATCTCGGCGACTTCCTGATCTTCCTCGGGACGGCCGTTCTCCTCGTTCCAGTCGAGGTGATAGCCGAGGCCGTACGCGAGACCGACGACGGCGAACGCCGAGACGAGCAAAAGGTCGGTGCCCTGCGCGCGCAGGGCGTCCCAACGAAGGCGTCTGTCGACGAGGATTCGGCTCATGGAGTCGTTGGTCCCAGGATAACAGGGCGCCCGGCCCGCCGCCAGTGGCGGCGGGCCGGAAGGGTGCCCTTATTTACCGGCTTTGACCCGGGGGTTCTTAGAGAACGCCAGCTTGTCGTTGGCCTCGTCGACCTCGACGTAGATGGTGTCGCCCCGCTCGAACTTCTTGAGCAGGATGTCCTCGGACAACGGATCCTCGACGGAGCGCTGAATCGTGCGGCCGAGCGGACGCGCGCCGTAGTTGACGTCGAAGCCGTTCTTGATGAGGTACTTGTCCGTCTCCTCGGAAAACTCGATCTTGTAGCCCTGAGCCTCGATCTTCGCGCGGACCTTGGAGAGCATCATCACGAGGATCTCGGTCATCTCCTTCTCGTTGAGCGGGTGGAAGACGATGATGTCGTTGAGGCGGTTGATGAACTCGGGCGAGAACACGCGCTTGACCTCGTCCATGACCGTCTCTTTCATCTTCTTGTAGTCGCGCACGTCCTGGTCGGCCATATCGGACGCGGCGAAACCTAAGGATTTGCCCTTAGAGATGAGCCGTGCGCCGACGTTGCTCGTCATCAGCACGATGGTGTTTTTGAAGGACACCTTGTGGCCGAGGTTGTCGTTGAGCATGCCGTCGTCCATCACCTGGAGCAGGATGTTGAAGATGTCGGGGTGGGCCTTTTCGATTTCGTCGAGAAGCACCACGGAGTAAGGCTTACGGCGCACGGCCTCCGTCAGCTGGCCGCCTTCTTCGTAACCCACGTAGCCGGGGGGCGCTCCGATGAGGCGCGAGACGGCGAACTTCTCCATGTACTCCGACATGTCGATGCGGATCATGGAGTCTTCGTTGCCGAACATGAACTCGGAGAGCGCGCGGGCGAGCTCGGTCTTCCCTACGCCCGTCGGTCCGAGGAACATGAAGGAGCCGATCGGCTTCTTGAGATCCTTGAGGCCGGCGCGGCTGCGGCGGATCGCCTGAGAGATCGTCTTGATCGCCTCTTCCTGGCCGATGACGCGCTTGTGGAGGTTCTCCTCCATGTGCACGAGCTTCTCGGTTTCGGTCTCGGTCAGAGCGGTGACGGGCACGCCGGTCCACTTGGACACGACGGCGGCGATGTCCTCGCCCGTGATGGTGGGCGTGGACTGGTCGCGCTTCTCGCGCCACTTCTTCTTGGCTTCCTCAAGAGCTTTGCGCAGCTCCTTCTCCTTATCGCGCAGGCGGGCGGCTTTCTCGTACTCCTGACCGGAGATGGAGGCGGACTTCTCTTTGACCACCTTCTCGATCTCGACTTCCTTGTCCTTGAACTCGGGCGGCGTCGCCGAGGACTGCAGGCGCGCGCGCGAGCCCGCCTCGTCGATCAAGTCGATGGCCTTGTCGGGCAGGAAGCGTTCTGAAATATACCGATCGGAGAGCTCGGCCGCGGCGCGAAGCGCCGAATCGTCGTACTTGATCTTGTGGTGCGCCTCGTACTTGTCCTTCAAGCCCTGGAGGATGGTGAAGGTCTCGTCGACGGACGGCGGGTCGACGATGATGGGCTGGAAGCGGCGCTCAAGCGCCGCGTCGCGCTCGATGTATTTGCGGTACTCGTCGAGAGTCGTCGCGCCGATCGTCTGAAGCTCGCCGCGCGACAACGCGGGCTTGATCATGTTGGACGCGTCGATGGCACCCTCGGCGGCGCCGGCGCCGATGACCGTGTGCAACTCGTCGATGAAGAGGACGACCGCGCCCTTGGAGCGGCGGATCTCCTCGATGATGTTCTTCAGGCGCTGCTCGAATTCACCGCGGTACTTGGTGCCGGCCACGACGAGCGCCAGGTCCAAGGTGAGCAGTCGTTTATTGAGAAGAATCTCGGGAACGTCCGCCGAGGAAATCTTCTGAGCGAGGCCTTCCACGATCGCGGTCTTACCCACGCCGGGGTCGCCGATGAGCACGGGGTTGTTCTTCGTGCGCCTGGCCAAAATCTGAATCATGCGCTCGATCTCGTCGTCGCGGCCGATGACGGGGTCGAGCTTGCCCTCGCGCGCCATCGCGGTCAGGTCGCGGCCGAACTCGTCGAGCGTCGGCGTCTTGGACTTGGTGCGCGAAGGAGAGCCGGAGCCGGAGCCCGCCTGCGCGCCCGCGGCGCCTCCCTGCTGCTGGGACTGGCCTTCGCCGAGGAGATTGAGGACTTCTTCGCGGACCACGTCGAGACGAAGGCCGAGGTTTTCGAGCACGCGCGCGGCCACGCCCTCTTCCTCGCGGATGAGGCCCAAGAGCAGATGCTCGGTGCCGACGTAGCTGTGGCCCATGTGCTGCGCTTCCTCGACGGCGTATTCGAGGACTTTCTTGGCGCGGGGCGTGAAGGGAATCTCGCCCAGCAGCATGACGTTGTCGCCGGTGCCGACGATCTTCTCGATCTCGGACCGCACGCGACGCAGGTCGACGCCGAGGTTCGCGAGAACCTGGGCGGCCACGCCCTCGCCGAGGGCGATGAGGCCGAGCAGGATGTGCTCGGTTCCGACGTAATCGTGATTGAGGCGCTTGGCCTCTTCCTGAGCGATGAGGATGACGCGCTGCGCCCGCTCCGTGAATCGATTCGACATAAGTTCTCCTTGAAGCAGTCCTTCGGCTTCCCTTATTAGTACCTGCCGGCCAGTAAAGTATTACACCCTCGTGTTACGAATCCGCGACGGAAGAGGGGTTTTCCCGTCGTGGCCATTCTACATATTTTGGGTCGTTGGGGATATTTTCGGATGGTGAAGCCTTTACCGTCTTTTTAGCCTCCTGTAATGACATTTTCGGGTTTGGGGGCTATACTTTGAGGGCTTGGGGGGTTTCATGATTATCCTCGTTTCGGCCTTGCTCTCGGTCCTGACGGCTCAAAACGCCTTCGCCGAGAGACGCGAAAATACACCTTTCAACACGGTCAACGGCCGGACCAGCGTCGGCGCTCCCGTCGCCGGTCCGCAGGTGATCACGGTCGCCACTCCGGGAGGCGGGGTTTCCTCCAATAGCGGGGCCCCCGAAGCTCCGACCGCCGGACCCGTCGCGACAGCGGGGCGCGCCTTTTACGGTGGCGGACGCGCCGCGGCCCGGGCCGGTCGCTCGGTGCGCGGCAACCAGGGCGCGTCCGCGCAACGCGTGGACACCCGTAAGGCCAATCGCGCCGGCGTCGTCGGAGTCGGCGCGAGAACGGTCGCCGCCACCCCGGCCGACGGGGGCGGGACCACGACGACTTCGACCGAGGAAGCTCCTCCGAACTTCAGCAAGCCCGGCGCCCTGATCCGAGACACCGGCCAAGCGCCCGTCTACGACAAGGGCACGGTCGGGACCAACACCGTCGACGCGGGCGAGATCGTCTTCAACAACCGCAAAGGCTTCGACGTGGGCCGGGCGCCCAGCATACAGCAGGGCCCCAAGGACACCCTTCCTCCGCCGAACCCCGGCACCTTCAGCCGCACCACTACGGGCGGCGCGGCGGCCAACTCCGGACCGAGCGGCTCCGGAGGCTCCGGCGGCGGGCACGACAACAACGGAAGCGGCAACAACGATAAGGACAAGCCCGGCGACACCACCGACGGCAAGGGCGGCGACAAGACCTTCGCCGACCCGACGGGCTTCTACTCCGCGTTCTGATTCCAAATCCGCTATGATCCCCGCATGCGGCTCATACCGCCTGCGGGGATCAATCTTTTTCAGCTCATCTATGTCCTGATTCGCGACTATAAAAAGCGGACGGGGCTTGAACCTCTCAACCTCTCGCTCGGAAACCCCGACGGCGTTCCCCCCGCCGAAATCCGCGCGCTCAAGGCCAGGTACGCGCAGGATCCCGGCTACGATTACCACACCTACGCGGAAGACAAAAATCTGCACCGCTTCGCCGAGTCCATGGTCGCGCTCCACGGCGGCATCGACGTCGAGAAGCATCCCGATCTGCGCGCCCTACCGATCGCGGGGATCAAGACCGCGAGCGCGCTGATACCGCTCGCCTGCGCGCTGCACCTGCCCGACAAGAACCGCCGCAAAACCTTCCGCGTCGCCTCGAACCTGCCCGCCTACGACGTGATCGGGACCTGGAGCGGGGCGTACCTCGGCGCCGAGCGCACCGTCTGGCCGTTGGCGAGCGCCGACAACATGCGCTTGAGCGTCGCGCGCCTTAAAGCGGCGCTGAAAAAAGACGGCGTCGACCGCGCCGACCTGGTCTTCGTCATTCGCCCGGGCAATCCCGCGGCGGTCGGCGCTACCGTCGAGGATTGGAAGGACCTCATCAATTTTTGTCTCGAGAAAAAGATGCGCCTCGTCAACGACGGCGCCTACGCGGGCCTGGCCGCCGCCGGCACGCACGTGCCGCTAGCACGGGTCGCACGCGATTATCACGAGCTCGAATGGCTCGAGCTGTATTCCGTGAGCAAGTCCTACAACGATCCCGGTGCCCGCCTAGGCGCGCTCGTCGGCTCGAAGGATTTCGTCGAGGATTTCGCGCTCGTCAAAGGCAACACGGATTCAGGCCCCGTCCCGGCCGTCATGGCCGCCTACGGCGAATTTTTAAGCGACCGCAAAGCCGGCCGAGACGCGCTCGACGATATCCGCGGGTTATATGAAAAGCGCCTCGCCTATCTCATCCCCGCGCTCAAGAAAGCGGGACTGCGCCAGGCCTGTGCCACCGAAGCCGGCTTCTTCACCTTGTGGCACGTGCCCGAGTCCGCGTTCGGCCAGACCTTGCCGAGCGAAAACCGTCACGAGGCGTTCAATCGTGCGGTCATCGCCGAGACGGGAATCGTCGGCGTGCACTTCTCCGCCGTCGACGAGAAGGGCAACGCCGAGCCGCTGATCCGCTACGCCGTCTGCGCGGACGTCCTGGACAAAAAATTCCAGGAACGCCTTGAGGCGGGACTGACGAAGCTCAAGCCGGTTTACTGAGACTTTT
Organism: Elusimicrobiota bacterium; assembly: GCA_043731745.1. Classification (GTDB taxonomy): domain Bacteria; phylum Elusimicrobiota; class Elusimicrobia; order UBA1565; family UBA9628; genus GWA2-66-18. Next base: position 8,423 of record JAYTIP010000049.1, read on the forward strand.
CGACGGGATTGGGCTCAGGATTGGCTCGCACCTTACCCATGATCGGAGCCAACGGCACGCGCCCCTGGGCTGCCCGAATCGTGGGAACGCCGGCGGTCGCCGTCATCGGCGGCGGCGCGCCCATCAGCATGGTGGTCCGGCCTTTGACGCCACCGTCCTGCTTCGCCGGGAAGGCGACCTCGCCCATCGTGCCCGCGGACACCGGGCAGGCTGCGGTCCGGCGTCGAAGACCGAGACCGGCGACGATGACCGCGACGAGGGCGACGGCGGAAGCGGCCAGGCGCGCGACCCTCAAGCGCGCGGCGCGCAGGCCGATCGGGCAATCCTTGGTCAGGATCGTTCCGTCGAAGCGGCGAAAGAAACGCACGCATAAGCGGCCTTCCTTCTCGCGGATCAGATTCTCCGCGTCCGCCTTGGTCATCTCAGACAAGTTGTAAACATTGAGGCGGCACTGCGCGCAGGCGCGCACGCGCTCGTCTCCCTTCATCGAATCCCACGACACGGTGCAAGGCGAAGCGATCGTCAGACCTTCGAGAAGGCTGGGCTGTTTATCCATCCCGGTAGGACACCGGGACGCGGCAGGATGTTCCGCTTACTGAGCGGTGACGGCGAGCGTGCGCTCGCGGCGCAGCTTGGCCGCGCGGGCGTACATGGCCTTGGACACCTTGTCCAGGCGCGAGGACATCAAGGTCTTCTCGGCTTCGGCGCGACGACTGGCGGGACTCGCGAAATAGCCGGCGTCCGGCCGAATGACGCGGGCGGCGCCCAGCATCGCGGGCGAAATTGGGGAGGCGACGGCGTCACGAAGATCCTCGCCGACCGGGGTCGGGGTGCGGACCGAGGTCTTGGCCAGGACGCCCACGGCCAGGGCCAGACAAGCGGCCCCGATCAAGGTCACGACGCGTCCGGCGCGGTTGTTCTCCATCCCAGATAGGATGCCTGAAAGCGCCCCCAGTAAAAAGGGTCTTTGGGCCCAGAGGCCTGGGACCACGATAAAATGCTTATAATTACAACATAATTCGTTTGATTTTTCTTCCGGAAGTCGCTACCATGAGGGCTCTCCTATGCCCGGACTCTTCGACCCTCTCCGTGTCGGCGACCTGACCCTTCCCAACCGCCTGATCATGGCTCCCCTCACGCGTTCGCGCGCGGGAGTCGAGCGTCAGCCCAACGCCTTGATGGCGCGCTATTACGCCCAGCGCGCGAGCGCGGGGCTCATCATCACCGAGGCGACCTGCGTGTCCGAGCAGGGCCTGGGCTACGCCGAGACGCCGGGGATTTGGTCCGACACCCAGGTGGACGGCTGGAAACTCACCACGAAAGCGGTGCACGACGCCGGCGGGCGGATTTTTTTGCAGCTGTGGCACGTGGGCCGCGTGTCCGATCCGATTTTCCTTAAAGGCGAGCTGCCCGTGGCGCCGAGCGCGTTGGCACCCGAAGGCTTCGTCAGCCTCGTACGCCCCAAGCGCCGCTTCGTCACGCCGCGCGCGCTCGAGCTCGCCGAAATTCCCGCGATCGTCGCCGATTTTCGCCGCGGCGCGGAGAACGCGAAGAAGGCCGGCTTCGACGGCGTCGAAATCCACGGCGCCAACGGGTATCTGCTCGACCAGTTCCTGCAAGACGGCTCCAACAAACGAACCGACGCTTACGGCGGTCCTATCGAGAACCGCGCGCGATTCATGCTCGAGATCGCCGACGCCGCGATCTCCGTTTGGGGCGCGGGCCGCGTCGGCATGCACATGGCTCCTCGATGCGACGCGCACGGCATCAGCGACTCCAATCCCGCCGCGACCTTCGGCTTCGTCGCGAGCGAGCTCGGACGGCGCAAGCTCGCGTTCCTCTGCCTGCGCGAGTCGCTGCTGGCTCCGCGTCAGGGGCCCGGGATGAAAAAAGCTTTCGGGGGTCCGCTGATCGCCAACGAAGGCTTCACGCGCGATTCAGCGGAGGCGACGCTCGCCGCGGGCGATGCCGACGCCGTCGCGTTCGGCAAACTCTTCATCGCCAATCCCGACCTACCTGAGCGCTATCGCGCCGGCGCCGCTCTCAACGCGCCCGATCCGGCGACCTTCTACTCGCCCGGCGAAGCCGGCTACGCGGATTATCCGGCGCTCGCCGGAAAATAGCCGCGCGGATCGATTGATTCTCGACGGGGAACGCGCTACTATTTAGTCACACCATGAGCCACGCCGAGATCGCCGCCCCCGTCGCGCCCGAAGTCGACTTCAAGACCAAGACGCTCCTCGTCATTTCCTCCCCGAACCCGAAGAAGAAATTCATCTACCAGCGCCTCAAGGAGCTCGGCGCGAAGATGATCCTCATGTCCTCCGAGGCGAACTGGGTCAGCAAGATGACGGACGGGTTCGTCGAATGCGATCCTCTCGACGAGGTCGCCTGCATCGCGAAGGTCGAAGAGCTCGTCAAAACGCAGAAGATCGACGGCGTCATCACCTTCTGGGAGAACGCGGTGCCGCTGTGCGCGACGCTCGCGCAGCGCTTCGGCTGGATTGGGCACACCCCGCAGGCCGCGCTCAACGCGCGAAATAAATACCTGACGCGGCAGACGCTCGAGAACGCGAAGCTCGCCAAATATCAGCCCGCCTGGGCGCTCATCAAGAGCCACACCGATTTGGAGAAGGCGGCCGCGCGCATCGGATTTCCGCTCGTGCTCAAGCCCGCGTGGGGCGTGAAGTCTCAGTTCGTCGTCAAGCTCGACAACCTCGACGAGGCGAAGAAGGCCCTCGACTACATCAAGACGAACATGACGCCGGCCTTCGACCCCATTTATAAATACGGAACCGACATTTTGGCCGAGGAGTACATGGACGGCGCCGAAGTGGACGCGGACCTTCTCGTCCAAAACGGCGAAATTAAATTCCACGCCTTCAACGACAACTTCCCGACCAAGGAACCCTTCTTCGTCGAGAGCGGCGACGCGATGCCCTCCCGCCACGAGGACAAGGACCTCGCCGACGCCCTGCGCATGGCCAAAGAAGTCGTCAAAGCCTTGGGCCTGACCAACGGCGCCTTGCACCTCGAGGCGAAGATCACGCCCGCCGGGCCGAAGCTCGTCGAGATCAACGCGCGCATGGGTGGCGATTATCTCCACGACTGGATCAAGACGATCTGGGAAGTCGACATCATCGAAGAGGCCGCGCGCATCTCCGTCGGCCAGACCTGTCACCCCAAGCGCCTGAAGGAGCCGCGCTGCCACTTGGTCGGGAAGTACTTGATCCCCGAATACTCCGGCATCGTCACCGGCGTCAAATCCCCCCAGGAAAAACTCGATCCGGCCAAGGTCCACGAGATCGCCGTGCAGAAGGAACCCGGAGACGCCGTGCTCGTTCCGCCGGAAGGCTTCGAGACCATCGGTTGGGTCGTCGGCCGCGGCGACACCTACGCCGAAGCCGAGGAAAACCTCGACGAGACGATGCGAAACGTGTCGGTCAACATCGTCCGCTTCGACTCGACCTCCTCGCTCGGAAAGACGCGCCGCAAGAACCGATTCGGCGCCGCCCAGGTCTCCCGTCGCCGCATCCTGCAGTCCGCGCGCATCGAGAAGGTCCGCGGCACCGGTTTCGACAAGAAGTCCCTACACGTCGGCATCCTGTGCAACATCTTCGACGCCGAGGGCGGCGAAGAGGGTGCGGTGCATTCCGACCTGACCTCCGTCGGCCGGAATATCCAAAAGGCCGTGGAGTCCAAGGGCCACAAGGTCACCTTCTTCGACATGAACGAGACGCCCCTTCCGTTCGAAAAAATTGCCAACGCCAACGTCGACCTGATCTTCAATGTGTGCGAACGCATCAACAATTCGTCTTTGCTCGAACCCCACGCCGCCGCGATCCTCGACTGCCTGGGCATCCCGTACACGGGCTCGAACCCTCTGACGCTCGCCTTGTGCATCGACAAGATCAAGGTCAAAAAGATCCTCGAGCAGCACGGCTTGCCGACTCCGAAGTTCGACTACGTCTTCGAAAAGAACGAGCCCATCCGCGAGGACCTTCAGTACCCCCTCATGGTCAAGCTCGCCAACATGGACAACTCGATCGGCATCTCCAACGCCTCGGTCGTGACCAGCCTCAAGGCTCTCAAGGACCAGGTCGCGATGCTCCTCGAGAAGTACAACCGCCCCGTTCTCATCGAGGAGTTCATCGAGGGCGACGAGGTCGATGTGTCCATCATGGGAAACGAAGAACGCGTTAAAGTGCTCCCGCTCTCGCGTTCCATCTTTGATGAATTACCGAAAGGAACCTGGGGAATTTATCCCTTCCAGGCGAAGTGGGAGGACAACTCCGTTTACTCGAAAATCCGGGTCGAGCGGCCGGCCAAGTACAGCCAGAAGCTCTCCGCGCTCATCTCCGAGATCTGCCTCGACGCGTACCGCATCTTCGACTGCCACGATTACGCGCGCATCGAGGTCCGCATCGACCGCCTGGGTAACCCCTACATCCTGGAGATCAATCCGAACCCCTCGATCTCCGACGGTGACTGCGTACCCGCCTGCGCCGAGGTCATCGGCTACAACTACGCCGACTTCATCGAGGAGATCATGAAGGAGTGCATCTCGCGCTACCGCGCGCGCCCTCCTTATTATCACCTGCAGTCGGCGATGACGCCGTTCTAACTGCGATGAAAGTCCTGGTCTCGGGCGCCTCCGGCTACATCGGCAGCCACGCCTGTCTCGAGCTGCTCAAAGCCGGGCACGAGGTCGTCGGCTTCGACAACTTCTCCAACTCCTCGCCCGTCGCGATCGACCGCGTGCGAGAGCTCGCGGGCAAGGACATGCGCTTAGTCAAGCTCGACTTGCGCGACCCTGACGGGTTGGACGCGCTGATCGCCGAAGGCTTCGACGCGGTGATGCACTTCGCGGGACTCAAAGCGGTCGGCGAGTCCGTCGAGAAGCCCCAGCTCTACCACGACAACAACGTCATCGGCACGCACCACCTGCTGTCCGCCCTGGAACGCACGGATTGCCGCCGCTTCATTTTCTCCTCGTCCTGCACGGTGTACGGCGCGGTCGAAAAGAACCCGGTCGACGAGCGTCATCCGCGCTCGGCCGTCAACCCGTACGGCAAGACCAAGCTCGACATCGAAGACATGTGCTACGAGCTCGCCGTCGACGACAAGCGCTGGAAGTTCGCGTTGCTGCGCTACTTCAATCCCGTCGGCGCGCACGAAAGCGGCCGCATCGGGGAAGATCCCCTTGGCGTGCCCAACAATCTCATGCCGTTCGTGACGCAGACCGCCGTCGGCCGACGCGAGTTCGTCAGCGTCTGGGGCGGCGATTACCCGACGCCCGACGGAACCGGCGTGCGCGACTACATCCATGTCGTCGACCTGGCCCTCGGTCACGTCGCCGCGCTCGCGAAAATCGACGAGTTCAAGGGCGCGCAGGCCGTCAACCTCGGCGCAGGGCGCGGCTACTCCGTGCTTGAGGTCATCGCCGCCTCCGCGAAGGCCGTGGGCAAACCGATCCCCTACAAGGTCATGCCTCGCCGCCCCGGGGACGCGGCGGCCATCTGGGCCGAGCCCGCGCTTGCCAAGAAAAAACTCGGCTGGACCGCCACGCGCGACCTCGATCAGATGTGCGCGGATCACTGGCGCTGGCAAAAGAATAATCCCGAAGGCTACGCGAAGTGAGCTTCGCGCTCAAGATCGCGCTCTCCGCCTTCATTCTTGTCGCCGCCTCCGAACTGGGCAAGCGCTCGACGATGGCCGGCGCGATTCTGATCTCGCTTCCCTTATCCTCTATTCTCGCCATGAGCTGGCTCTGGGCGGAGACCAAGGACCCGGCCAAGGTCTCGTCGATGTCGACTTGGATTTTCTGGGCGGTGATCCCGTCCTTGCTCCTTTTTCTGATCTTGCCCGCTTTACTCAAGCGCGGCTGGTCTTATTGGCCCGCGCTCGGGGCGGCTTGCGCGGCCACGGCGGCCGGCTACGCCGCGTTCGCGGCGGCGCTGTCGCGCTTCGGCGTCGCGCTTTAATCGCGTGACCGCGCCCCTGCCGATCGCGTCCTTCCGCGATCGAATCCTTGCCGAACTGTCCCGCGCCGGCGCCCTGATCCTGGGCGCCCCGACGGGGAGCGGCAAGTCCACGCAAACGCCGCAGTTCCTGCTCGGCCAGGTAAAGGGAAAGATCCTCGTGCTCGAACCGCGCCGCCTGTCGGCGCGCAGCCTTGCCGCGCGCGTCGCGCACGAGACGAGGTCGTCGCTGGGCGGAAAGATCGGCTATCAAGTCCGCTTCGACAGCCGCGTGAGCGCGTCGACCGAGGTGATTTTCCAGACCTACGGCATCTTCACGCGCCAGATGCTCTCCAACCCCCATTTGCCCGGCGTGGGCGCCGTCCTCCTCGACGAATTCCACGAGCGCACCCTGGAGTGCGACCTCGCCTTGGCCTGGCTCAAGCGCCTGCGTCTCAAACGGCCCGAGCTTAAGCTCGTCGTCATGTCGGCGACGCTCGAAGCGGAGGCGCTGACCCGTTACCTGCCGGACGCGGCTCGCGTCGAAGTGCCGGGGCGTCTTTTCCCCGTCGTCCTCAGCCATTACCCCACGCCGGCGCGCACCGAGCCCGCCGACGCGGCCAAGGCGGCGCTTCAGGACCTCATCAAAGCGGGCCTCGACGGCTCCGTTCTGGTCTTCATGCCCGGCCTTCGTGAGATCCGCCGCTCGCTCACGGTGCTCGGTCCCCTGTGCCGCGAGCACGGCCTCGAGTTGCACGGCCTTCACGGTGCGATGGACCCCGGAGAGCAGGATCGCGTTTTGGCTCCCTCCGACAAAACGCGCGTCATCGTCGCTACCAACGTGGCCGAGACCGGCCTCACCATTCCGCAGGTCACCGCGGTCATCGACAGCGGTCTGCACCGCGTCGCGGCCTACGACGCCGCTCGGGGGATCAACACCTTGTATCTCTCCCGCATCAGCCGCGCCAACGCGGATCAACGCTCCGGTCGCGCGGGGCGTACCGCTGCGGGCCGCTGCGTGCGTCTGTGGTCGAAGGCCGACGAGGCGGGAATGTCGCCGAGCCTCAAGCCCGAGATCTCGCGTCTCGAGCTGAGCTCTCTCTTGCTCGAATCCTCGTCGTTGCCCGACGCCGTCGATTGGCTGACGCCGCCGCAATCCGTCGCCTGGGACAACGCCCGCAAATCTCTCGAGCTGCTCCGGGCGCTCGACTCCTCTGGCCGGGCCAACGCGCGGGGTCGCGCGCTGCTGTCCTATCCCGCGCCACCGAAGGTGGCGGCCGTATTAGAGGAGGCGCGGGTTCTCGGCCCGGAAAACTTCGAACGGGCCTGCGCCATGGCCGCGATTTTCGAGAACTCCGACGAGCTCCGCCCCGACCGCGCTTCGGACCTGTCCGCGCTCGCGCAAGAACTGTTGATCGGCTCCAAAGAAATTTCCCGTGAGACAGTCGAGGTGTTCCGGCAGCTCAAACGCACGATCGATCTCGACGCGGCGCCCGCCTCGGCTCCCGCGGGCGCGCTGTCGCGCGTGTGGCTCGACGCTTTCTCCGACCGGCTCGCGGCGCGTTCCGGAGAAGGATCCTTCTATCAGCTTCCCGACGGACGCGGGGCTCTGTTACCCGTCGACAAGAACCACCCGCCGCTGATCCTCGCCCTCGACATCCGCGAACGCGCGGGCGGCGGGCAGGCGCGACAGGTGAGCGTGGCTCTGTATCTGCCGTTCACCCCCGAAGAAATCCAAGCCGCCTATCCGAATGAATGCGGTTGGACGAAGGCCTCCGAGTTCGATGAGCGCAAACAGCGCGTGATCAACGAAGAACGCCTCGTCTTCCGCGGCCTCGTGCTTTCGCGCCGCGAAGCGGCGTCTAAAAAGGAAAACCGGAAGGCCGCCGCGGACATCTGGGCCGAAAAATTCGCCTCGGGGGAACTGCCGCACCCGGGGCACGACGACAAGATCAAGCAGTTGGTCATACGCATCGGCCTCGCGCGCAAATTGTATCCGGATATGGGATTTCCGGAGTTGAGCCTGGACGATTGGCTGTTGATCTACGGCGAGGTCTGCGCGGGTCGCAACACGCTCAAGGACATCGAACGCGTGAATCTTCAACCGCACATCGAGAGCTATCTCGGTCCGGCCCTGGCCGGCTACCTCGACCGTGCGTTGCCCCCAACGAAGAAGCTCCCTTCAGGAAAAAGCGGTCGCTTCACCTATCACGAAACCCAGCCCGCGGAGCTCAACGCGCGCCTGGGCGATTTCGTCAAGATGACCGGAACGCTCAGCCTGTGCGAGGGAAGGCTGCCGGTGATCTTCGACATTCTCGCGCCGAATTATCGTACGGTCCAGAAGACAATGGACTTGGGTTCTTTTTGGGCGAATACTTATCCGACGGTCAAGAAGGAGCTTCAGAGGCGTTACCCACGACATCCCTGGCCTTGACGACTACTGATAATCACTGGCTCCGGGGCCAGTTAGTTTTCACGGCGGGCGAGCGTGTACAGGCAGTCGCCGGGGAGCGGACGCGTCGCGGTGTAATAAGCCCACATCAGAAGCGCCGCCGGCCAGGTAAGCAGGCGCAGAACGAACTTGAACGCGTCGACGAGCTTCTGACGCCGCGATCTGTCGGCTAGAACGCCCGAACCGCCCGACGACGCGTAAAGCTCCGAGACGGTTTTACCCTGAGCCGAGGAACCGAACATCAGGCGCTTCGCCAAGCCCAACACGCAGGGCATTAAAGCGTAGAAGAACAGGTGGTCCGACAAGTAGCGAACCTTGAGGGCGCCGGCGTCCTGGCGCACGATTGAGAATCCGTTTCGATCGAGAAACCCCTTCATCGCCTCGGGCGACCAGCGCGTGAAGTGATGCGGCGGATAGTCGTGCTCCTCGCGCACGAAGGGAAGGGGGCGCAGGGCGTTGGGCAAGGTCAGCGCGAGGTGGCCGCCCTTCTTTAGGAGGGGCTTCACGAGATTGATGAGTTGCGAGGGTTCGGGTGTGTGCTCGAGGACGTCGAAGAGCACGATCGCGTCGAACTCTCCGGCGGCCCGCGAACGGCAGAAGGCGCCGAACTCGTCGACCTTCACTTCGACGCCGCGCGTCTTGGCGATCTCGATCATGCGGAACTCGTAGTCGAAGCCGAGCCCCATCCAGCCGGATCGCTGCGCGAGGGCGAGAAAGCCCCCGTCCCCGCAGCCGACGTCGAGAATTTTGCCTGGCGGCAAAATGTCCTTTAGAAACGCCGCGAAGCGCCAATCTGAGGACGGAAGCGGCTGGATTTCCTTCGCGCGCAGAGGGGCCGCCTTTTCGTACCAATCGGAGGGCGGGGCCTGACGCGGCTCGGAGAAGACGACGGCGCACGCTGGGCACGACCACAGGGCGTAGTCTCCCCCGGCGACGGGGTCACGCCACGGCTCGACGAAGGAGAAAGGCCCTCCGCGCTCGCACGCGGGACAGGACCGCGGGTCGGAAGGCTTCAGCGAACGACCTTCATGCGCGACGGCGGCCAGTAGATGAACCAAGCCTTGCCCTTGATGAAGCCCTGATCGACTGGGCCCCAATAACGCGAGTCGCAGCTGTGGTCGCGGTTGTCGCCCATCATGAAGTACTGGCCCGCGGGAACTTTCACGGGGCCAAAGAAGTCGCGCTGGATGTCGCCGAGCTCCTGGTCGAGGTGGTGGGTCGCCCATTTGTCCTGATAGACCTCGGGCGTGAGGTCCTTGGCGTGCACCGATTCGGGCTGACGCGAGCCGTCGTCCCACTGCGCGTAGCTCTCGTCGGACATCAGCTTGCCGTCGATGAATACTTTGCCCGCGCTGACGGCGACCGTCTCGCCCGGCAGGCCGACGACGCGCTTGATGAAGTTCTCACCGGCGTTGATCTTACCGCAATGCGCCTCGCGCGGATCGGGCACCGGGAACTCGAAGACCATGACGTCGCCGCGTTGCACGCCGCGCAAGGTGAGCACGCGCTTGCCCCAGAAGGGCACGCGCAGGCCGTAGATGAACTTATTGACGAAGAGATGATCGCCGACGAGCAAGGTCTTTTCCATCGAGCCGGACGGAATCTTGAAGGCCTGGATGAGGAAGGTCATGAGCACCCACGCGAGCAAAGCCGAGGAGAACACGGTGTCGGCCCATTCCAGGTCGTCGTCGAGATAAAAGCGCCGGCTCTCGACGAGGTCGCCTTTGGACCAGGCGCGCGCGAATCCGATGACGGCGAATACGAAGGCGGCGGTGATCGCCGGGATGATGTCGCCCACGCGCAGGGCCTTCGCCCACACCGCGATGACCTTGGTGCGGCCCTCGAAGACCATCGTCATGATCATGACGATCGAGAAGGCGGCGATGGCGTAGAACACCGCGTGCCACGCCGCCGACTGCATCGGAGTCGCGGGACCGCCGCGGTCCTTCCAGCGGCGGGAGTACCAGGCGAACAGGCCGAGCGAAACGCCCACGAACAATAATCTTTCTTCCATAAATTTTAGTTGGCGTCCTCGTCGATCTTAAGGACCGCGAGGAAGGCTTCCTGCGGAACCTCGACCGAGCCGACCATCTTGGCTCGTTTCTTACCTTCTTTCTGCTTACCGAGCAGCTTCTTTTTGCGGGTGATGTCGCCGCCGTAGCACTTGGCGATGACGTCCTTGCGCTTGGCGCCGATCGTCTCGCGCGCGATGATCTTGCCGTCGACGCGCCCCTGGATGGCGACTTCGAAGTTCTGGCGGTCGATGAGCTCTTTGAGCTTCTCGCACAGCTTGCGCGCGACGTCCTGCGACTTGTCCTTGTGGACGATCTGGGACAGGGCGTCGACGGGCTCGGCGTGGATCAAGATCTCGAGCTTGACCATGTCCGACTCGCGGTCGCCGATGGACTGGTAGTCGAGGGTCGCGTAGCCCTTGGAGACGGACTTAAGCCGGTCGTAGAAGTTGACGACCATTTCCGCGAGGGGAAGCTCGTACTTGATGAGCATGCGCGTGGGCGAAAGGTACTCGATGCCCACATAGACGCCGCGCCGGTCCTTGATGAGGTTGAGGACGGGCTCCTGGTGCTCGATGGGCAGGACGATGGTGAGGAGGACATAGGGCTCTTCGATCGACTTGATTTCGCCGTGCGGCGGGAACTTGGCGGGGTTGTCGATCGTGATCCACTTGTTGTCGTAGGTCTGCACGCGGTAGATGACGTTGGGCGCGGTGACGATAAGGTCGAGATTGAATTCGCGCGTGAGGCGCTCTTTGACGATGTCCATGTGCAGCAGGCCGAGGAAGCCCAGGCGGTAGCCGAAGCCCAGCGCCTGGGACGAGTCGGCCATGTAGTTGAAGGAGGAATCTTCGAGGTTGAGCTTGTCGAGCGCGTACTTCAGCGCCGTGTACTCGGTCTGGTCGATCGGGAAGATCCCGGCGAACACCACGGGCTTGGCCTCTTTGTAGCCGGGCAAGGCTTCGGTCAACGGACGGTCTTTTTCCATGACCGTGTCTCCGACGCGCACGGTGTGGATGTCCTTGATGCCGCAAATCATGTAGCCGGCCTCGCCGGCGCCGAGCGTCTCGGCGGGAATCATCTTCGGCTTGAGGAAGCCGACTTCTTCGACGATCGCTTCGGTGCCGGTCGAGAAGAATTTAACCTTCATGCCCTTCTTCATCGTGCCGTCGAAGACGCGCACGAGAAGGATGACGCCGCGGAAGGTCGAGTAGGAGGAGTCGAAGATCAGGGCCGATAGCGGAGCCTTCGGATCACCCGACGGCGCCGGAATCTCCCGGATGACGGCGTCGAGCACGCCCTGACACCCTTCGCCCGTCTTGGCGGAGATGAGAACCGGGTCCTCGATGATTTTCAGGACATCAAAGATTTGCTCCAAAGTTCCATCGACGTCAGACGATGGAAGGTCGACCTTGTTGATGACCGGGATGATGCGTAATCCGACGGCCTGCGCTAGCGTGGCATTGGCTAAGGTTTGCGCCTGAACGCCCTGGGTCGCGTCCACGACGAGCAGGGCCCCCTCGCACGCGGCGAGCGCGCGGCTGACCTCGTAGGTGAAGTCGACGTGGCCGGGCGTGTCGATGAGATTAAGGAGCCACTTCTCGCCGTCGGGGGCCGTGTAGTCCATGCGCACGGCCTTGGCCTTGATGGTGATGCCGCGCTCGCGCTCGAGCTCCATCGAGTCCATGATCTGCGCCTGCATGTCGCGTCGCGCGATCGTGCCCGTCATCTCGAGCAGGCGGTCGGCCAAGGTCGACTTGCCGTGGTCGATGTGGGCAATGATGGAGAAATTTCGGATACGGTCGGGGGCGCTCATAATGTCAGGGGTTCTGTTCCAGCAGGCGGCGCACTTCGTCGGACTCCGAGCAGGTCAGGGCCTTGGCGACGAGCCGCTTCATCGACTCGTGCTTGAGGCCGCGGATGGTCTGCTTGACGCGGAGGAACATGCGGGGCGAAATGCTCATGGCGTCGACGCCGAGGCCCACGAGCAGCGGCACCGCGCGCGGGTCGGAGGTCATCTCGCCGCAGACGCCGACCCACTTGCCCTTCGCGTGCGCGGCGCGCACGACGGAGTCGAG
>JAYTIP010000050.1:0-5027 GCA_043731745.1 Elusimicrobiota bacterium
TGCCCGCGGCGCGGCCTTCCTCGAGCTTCTTTTCGATCTCGTCGGCGCCGATCTTCTTGAAGCGCGGCTCGAGCTCGGGCTTGTTGAGATCGCCTTTCACGCGGAAGCCGATGGCCACGCGCCCGCCCTCGTCCACCCACCACTCGGGCAAGGCGGGCCCGTTGTAGCCGGGCAGGCGCGTGAGGATGTTCATGTCCACATGCTCCTTGCCGAAGTCCGCCCACCCGTCGGCGAACGCCACGAGCTGGCCGGAGTCGACGTGGAAGTAGCGAATCGTCGCGACTCCCTTGTTCAGGGCGTACTCGCTCTCGATCTGGCTGAAGTCGAGCGTCTTCGGATAGGCGGTCGCGGTGCTGAGAGCGGAGAACTTGTTCATCTTGTGCATGTAGATGAAAGGCAGGAAGGTCACGCGCAAAAGCTTGTGCGCGTCCTGCACGGCGGGAATGTCGGCCACGCGGCCGGGGCCGAAGCGCACGCGCGCCTCGCCGCCGACTTTGTCGAGCGCGGGCGTCACGCCGCGCAGCGACCAGAGCAGGTCGAGGTCCTTGCACCAGAAGTTCTGCTGCTTGACTTCGCCGACGCGCAGGTGGCCCGCGGTGTCCGGGAATCCGCGCGGCACCGCGTATTTGAAGGTGCGAACCCACGGGCGGCTCTCGCGTTCGGCGTCGGAGACCGTGCGCGTCGAGATCGACGCGGCGATGCCGGAGACGAGCTTCTGCGCGTCTTCCCACACGAGCTTGTCGAGGTTGCCCGAGATGAGCACCTCCTTGGGCGCCGACAGGTGGTCGACGCGTCCGCGTAGGCGCAGATGGGAGTCGCCCCAGCGCAACGCCAGGTTCTCGACCGTGAGGGTTTGCTTGGAGACCGACAACGCGATCGTCAGATCGTCGAAAGCGTTGTCATACGCGTTGACCTTTCCCTTCGTGACGGACATCTTGACCGAGCCGAACTCGTCCGCGGCGAACGCGTCGAGATCGAGCCCCTCGACCTTGCGGTCTCCCCACGAGGCGCTGAAGCCGCGAAGCACGAGCACCGCTTCCTTGAGCTGGAGGGCGCCGAGCTTGCCGTCGACGGTGCCCGTGAGCGTCGCCTTGCCGCGCGGGCCGCGGGCCGACCAGGCGGGATGCCAACCCGCCGATTTCTCGAGGACGGCGTCGCGCACGGCGAACTGCGCGTGCAGGGAGGTCGAATCCTGGTTGAGTTCAAAAACTCCGACGGCGCTCGCGGTACCGGCGGGCGTCACGACGCTCAGTCGCTCAAAGTCGAAGACCGACGGCGCGGACCAGTTGACCCGCCCCGCCCATTTGGAGGCCGGCCAGGACAGCCGAAGATCGCGGCCGAACCAGCGCGGCCATTTCTCCGGCCCGAGCGCGGGAACCGTCGCCTCGAACTCGAAGACGGGGCGGGAGAAGCCGGTGACCGTGGCCTTGCCGGCGACCGTCACGCCGTCGGCCTCGGCGGTGAAGCGGTCGGCGCGCGCGGTCGCGCTCGACATCCGCAGCCCCGCGAGGATCATGCTGCCCTCCGCGGAGACGCTGGTCGTCAAGGTCCGCGTGCCGATGGTCACGGCGTTGACGAAGGAAACGGCGAGCGGAAAGGGATTGTCCTGATCGAAGCCGTCCGCGCGGAGCTCCAGCTTCTCGAAGGATATTTTGCGCGCGCGACGCCGGTCGTCGACGCGCAGGACGCCGTCGTTGACGATGGTTTCCGCCGCGGCGAGGGCCAGCGGCAGCGCGCCGCCCCGCGCGGTCTTGGAGGAGGCGAATACGTCGGCGATGTCCCAGGAGCCGTCGACCTCTCGCCGGAGGTCGATTTGAGGAGACTCGAGGCGGACCGCGTCGAACTCGAGGCGGCGGCGCAGGAGCGGGCGGAGCTTGACGGTCACGAGCGCGGTGTCGCAGATGAGCTGGTCGCCTTCGGAGGCGACGGCGCGGCGCACGCGCAGGCCCTTGATCTTGAAGCCGCGAGGCGTGAGGATCATGCGCTCGATGGTGACCTCGCGGTGAAGCAGAGCCTCGAGCTGGGAGACGGCTAATAGGCGCGCGTCCTCGGGCCCGAAGCGGCTGTAGATGTAGCCGCCGCCCGCGAGGACGAGCAGCACCAGAACGATGAAGGAAAGACCGAATCCGCGCAGGATGGTCCGGAAGAAATTGAAGGCGATGCGCAGACCGAGCTTCTCGGTCTCCAGGAACCTCATAAGGAATGATTTTACTTCTTTATCGGCAGGAGACGCTCGTACAGAGCGGCTAGGGAGGCGGCGCCGCGGTCCCAGACGCAGGGGGCTGCGGCAGAGGCCCCGAGGGCCGCGACGCGCGCGCGGCGCGCGGCATCAGCGAGGGCGAGCATCGCCGAAGACAGCGCCTCGCCCGAGGGATCGGGCAGGACGAAGTCACGGGCCTCGCCGGTCAGCAGTTCGGCCGCCCCCACCGAGGAGCCGGTGATGACGGGCAGGCCGCAAGCGAGCTGCTCGAGAACGCTCATGCCGAATTCCTCCCACTTCGCGGGGTGCACGGCCGCGTCGAGCGCGTGATAGTACTTCCAGACCTCGGCGTGCGGCTCGCGAAACGCGACGCGGTCGGCCACCCCGAGCTCGCGCGCGAGCGCGTGGTAGGGCCCCGGACGGCTTTCCTTGCCGACGACCAGGGCTTTCGCCGACGGGACCTTCGCGGCGACGACGGCGAAGGCGCGCAGGAACGCGGTCAATCCGCGTTTCTCGAAATCGCCCGAGGTGACGAGGCCGTAAAGGATTTCCCCCGGCTTGACCCCGAGCTCGGCGCGCGACGGCGCGCCGAAATCCTCGCGACCGCCCGCGTTGAAGCGACATGAGTCGTAGCCCGGATAGATGACCTCGATCATCTCCGCCGGAACGCCGAAGCGGCGCATGATATCGTCGCGCATCAGCTTCGAATTCGCGACCACGATCTTGAAGCGACGCTCGCGGAGCTGAAGCGCGTGCATGCGCCCGACGGCGTCTTTCTCAGGCAGAGGACGCTTATGAAGGTGTTCATGCGCAGCATGCACGCAGTTGTGAAGACTCAGCACATCCTGCTCGAGCAGGTCTCCGTGGCCGTGCACGAGATCGAAATTCTTGACCATGCCCGCCGCGGCCGCGGCGAAAGCCCTTCGTTTGAGCCAGGAGCCCCACGGCCAACCCGGAACCCAACGCGGCGCGGCGCCCGCCTGGAGGATCGCCTTCTTGTCGAGCTTCTCACCGAAGATCTCGACGGTCCAGCCGGCCTGCACGAGGCGGCGCGAGTGCTCGAGGATCATGCGCGCCGCACCCGACAATCCTTGAACCCGCCGGGCGGCCATCGCGACGCGGCGGGTCATTGTGCCCCCACGATGACGAGCACCGTCGCGGAAGCGACCGGAATCCAGAGATTGTCGTTGAACCAGGGAGTCGTGGGCATGAGCTCGGCGAGCGAGCCTGCGAGCGCGGCCGCGAAGGCCGCGGCCGGGCGCACGCCGCAGGCGAGCGCCGCCGCGTAGCCGACGGCGAAGCCCGCGAGGCTGCCCTCGAGGGATTTCAGCCCCCCGAACAGCTTGGTCCGGCCAAAGGCCTTGCCCACGAGCGCGCTCGCCGCGTCCCCGAGCGCCAGCTGCAAGATGGCCGCGCCGACGATCGCGGGGTCGCCGCGGGCGATGAGCATCGCCGCGAGGCTGCCCGCGGTCGTGTAGATGATTCCGGAGAAGTGCTTGCGCTCGGTCTCGCGGATGAGCCCCTCAAAGAAGGCGACGAGGGCGCGCTCGATCGCGGGGACCTTCAGGCGCGTGAGCTCGACGACGAAGACGACCGCGAGCCAATACGACATCCAGACGGCGACGCGCGGCCAGCCCAACAACTTGAAGGCCGCGAGGTAGACGAGCGAGAGCATGTGAAAGCTCTTACGGACGAACTCGCGCCGCAGCTCGCTTACCACGATAGCGCCCGCTTCTTCGCCGCGGCGAGCGCGGGCTTGGCGCCGACCCAGGCGAATGACCAGAAGCGCTTGGTCAGGTGCGCGTCCTCGCGCAGGCGCTCGTACAGCGGCACCGATTCCGGGAACAGCCCTTTGAGCAGGAGCATGATCATCAAGCCGTTGACGACGGCGATGATCGACAGCGAGAACAGCACGCCGCCCGCTTGGTCGAGATCGGGCTGGCGCGTCTGCGTGAGAGAGTCCCAAGTGAAGAGCAGGTGCCCCCCCAGGGCCGCGCCGAGCAGGAGCAGGAACAGCGCCTCGCCCCCGGCGTCGGGCTTGTACCACAGGAGGAGGCGGTAGCCGACCGCGACCGCGAGGGCGTAGAAGGGCACGCAGTACGGCGCGAGCGCTACGAAGGCGTTGGAGTGCGACAGGTCGACATGACCTTCCTTCTCGCCGACGGAAATCCCGTAAACCGAGCCGCCGGTGGACCAAGCCGCCATCGCGTGGGTAAGCTCGTGGGCGAGGACATGGCTCCAACGCGCCGTGCGTCCCGCCCAGCCCGCGGGGCCGATGGGATCGAGGATGAGCCAGCGCGAGATGGCCCAGAGCGCGAAGGCGATCCCCAGGCCCGCCGCGAAAGGAGCCGCCGTCGAGGAGCCCACGGCGACGCCGGCCAAGGTCTTGGCGCTGACCCACAGGGTCGAGACCGAGAGCGGCAGGAGCGCGAGACCGACGATCAGACGGAGCATGGCCCTGCCTACTCCAGCATGTAGTCTTGGTACGGAATTTTCTGCGCGTCGAGCTCCTTCTTCCAGAGCTCGCGCGTCGGCGCGAGCTTCGCCCGCGCCTTAAGACTCCAGGAGTTTTCGGGCGGGCTGAACAGCTCGGCGGCGGTCTGATACCAAACGAACGCGTACTTCAGGGAGCTCTCGGCCACGGCTTGATCTCTCTCGAAGCGCGCGAGCCCGAGCTTGCGCTCGTAGGCGGGCTTCTCGAGGCGTCCGGCGGCGAGGTCGCGCGACAGCTCGGCTTCGCGCGCGGAGAGCTCGGCGTCGAAGTGCGCCTTCTTGAGCTCGGGGCGGCGGTTCCACTCCTCCCACTTCTCTCCTTCGAGATAGGCGG
>JAYTIP010000051.1:0-2098 GCA_043731745.1 Elusimicrobiota bacterium
CATACGGACGCGCGCCTCACGGTTTCATATGTCGTTTCGGATGTGATGGTCGGCCCCAACCGCACCGACCTGACGGAGACGCGCATCGGCAAGATCGCGGGCCTGGCGGAGCAGGCCGCGAAGATCATCGCCCGGGCGTTGGGCCTCGACCGAGTCCACGCGGTGACCGGGGAAAATCGCAGCTTCCCCTCGCGCTAAGCCTTTCCAATTCGTATGATCTCGCCGTGGGAAAATTCTTCGCCGCGCTGATCATTCTCTTTACCTTTATCAAGCTCGCGCCCATGTGCGCGCGGCTGCCCAATGATCTGACCGCCGTCTCGTCCGCGTCGCAAACCGCGGTCGTCATCTCGACCGCCGAGCTCGTCTCGCCCGCCGCCGCGCCCGTTGCCGCGGCCCCCGTCGTCGCGCCCGCGCCCGCCCCTATCGCCGCGCCGGTGAAAGTCGTCCCGCCCGCGCCGAAGGCCGTCGAGGGGAAAGGCGTGATCGTCATCGCGTACCGCCTCAAGAAGATGTTCCCGATCAGCGACGGCCGCGGCCGCGTGTCGGTATTGCTGCGCAACGACTCCGAGCAGAAGGCCGTGGACCTGCGGCTGACCATGAACGCCGTGCGCCAGGGTGCGGTGACCGAGAGCGACAAGACCAACATCCCGTTCACGGTGGACGCCGGCACCGGCGCCTACCGCGGCCTGTACGCCACGGCGGGCTTTCTCGACGCGGTGCTCGCCAACCCGCCGGAAGAGGGCGTTGAGTTGCAGTGGAATCTCACCTACCGCCTCGAGGGCGACGCCCCCGACGCCAAGCGCTGCTTCTCCTTGCGCGCGCTGCCCCGCACGCGAGAGCCCGATGGGATCGTCTGGAACCCGCTCGGCTCGTCGACGACCTGTCCTAAATAGGCCGCTCTTTACGGGCTAATTTAGCTGTAATACTTCCGGCTCCCCGCGCGAATACTCTCTGACGGCGCTGACGGGGGTCACATGCCGACACAGATGAGCGACAAGCCGACGGCCGAATTCGCCGAGTTCTACGCCAGCTGGTTCGACCGCGTGTACAACTACGCGAGAGGCCGGACCGGCTCGGGCGTGAGAGCCGACGAGATCGCCGCCGACACCTTCGAGCGGGCCTTCCGCGCCTGGGGCCAATTCGACGCGAAGCGCGGAGATCGCCGCACCTGGCTGTTCACCATCGCCTTTCGTTCCGTGGCCGACCACTACCGCGACGAGAAGCGCAGCGTCTGGTCGAGCCGCGAACTCGTGGCCGAGCCGCCGGACGCGGCGAAGGGCCCGGCGAAGGAAGCCGAGGCCGCCGACGACAAAAAGCGCCTGCTCGCCGCGCTTCAAACGCTCAATACGGAAGCCCGCGAGATCGTGTCGCTCAAGTTCTTTTCCGGAATGACGAACCGCGCCATCGGCGAACTGCTCGGGCTCTCGGAGTCGAGCGTCGGCGTGACCTTGTTCCGGTCGATCCGCACCTTGCGCAAAAATTTCCCCGCCTTGGAGGCCTGATTATGGACGACATCATGGAAGCCGAGAGATTCAACCTGGAGCTGGAGAAAATACTCGCGGACAAGCCCGTCATCGCCGATCTCGACGCCGAGCTTCTAGCGGACCTCGCGTTCGCCAAGAAGCTGTCGGCGCTCGACTTCAGCGCGGAGAGCCGCGCCAAGGCCCCGGCCAAAGCCAAGATTTTGGCGAAGGCGGAGGAGAGCCTCCTGCGTGCCTACTTGAGGAAGGTCGGCGTACGGCCGACGGTTCTTGCGGCGTGCGCGCTCATCGTCGCGGTGACGCCCCTCGCCTACATGTGGCTCGGCTCCGAGACGGCGCAATACGGGGGGAACCGCTTGGTCTTCCTGCCCCACGGCGGAAACGCGATCTTCGGTTCTGGCTCGTCCCCATACGAAGCCGGTGGATCGATGCAAAGCATGATCACAGGCGCCGCGGGTAATTACGACGGCTCGCTGTCCGGCGGAAGCGGCTACGCGGCGAGAGGCGGACGGCAAACGACCTTCATCCTTCCCAGTCTGAATCTCGTTCAAAGCGCTCCCGAGCAGCAACAGCCGCCGCTCAGCCGCGAAGGCTACGGCTACACGCCGGAGAACCCC
>JAYTIP010000052.1:0-13132 GCA_043731745.1 Elusimicrobiota bacterium
AGCGCGCGCGGCTGATGCTCGACCTGGGCCTGGCGGCGATCGAGGCGATCGCGCTCGTTACCGTCGTCTTCTTAACCGTGAATCTGATTCTGGCGGAGATCGAGTCGCGCGCGATTTTCCTCATCCTCAGCCACCCCGTGCGCCGCTCAGACTATCTGCTCGGGCGCTTTCTCGGGACCTTGGCCGCCGTGGCGCTCGGGATGGCGGGCATGGCGATACTGCATATACTCCTGTTGCGCCTGTACGGCTGGTGGGAGCCGGGGCGCTACCTGGCGGCGTTGCTGTGCGTTCTCGGCAAGACCGGCGTCATGGGCGCGCTGTCTTTATTGCTTTCCCTCGCGCTCACCTCTGAGGCGGCGGCGATGTCGTTCGCCGTGTTCCTGTGGATCCTGGGCCACTTCTCCTCGGAGATGCGGTTCCTGGCGGACCGTTCAGGCAGCGCTTTCCTTAAGACGGCCCTGATCGCGTTCTCACACGCGGCGCCGGACTTCGCGCACTTCAACTATCGCGACTTCTGGCACGCGCCCACGCCGCCCTCGGGCTGGTTGTTCTGGGCTTGCGTCTACGCGCTCGCCTACGCGTCGGCCTGCCTGGCGCTCGCGGTCCAGCTGTTCGAGCAGAAGGAGTTTTAGTGAAATACCGCTGGTTCGGCGTTTCGGTCGCCTTGTTCGCCCTGGCGCTGTTCGCCGGGTCGCGCATGCACCGCCTGCACGAGCCTCGTTTTCCGCCCTTGGCCGAGCTGAAGGGTGGACCTTTCGCGTTTCAAGACGCGGCGCTCGCCGTCGCGGGCTTCCGCGCGCCCGCCGCCGATCTCGCGTGGATCCAGTTGCTGCAGTATGCCGCCGGCTCGCTCGTCGAAGTGACGGACGCGCCGGGACATCCGTACGAACATCTGGGCGACCTGAGCCTGCGCGTGGGGCGCCTAGACCCCTCGTTTCACCGCGCGATCCTGTTCGGAGCGGGTATCCTGGCGTGGTTTCACGGCGTCGACCGGCCCGACGAGGCCGCGGACCTCCTGCGCGAGGGCATGACGCGCGCGCCCGAGCAGCCCCTGTTCTCGCTCTATCTCGCCGCGCTCGCCTACAAGAAGCAGGGCGACTCCGACCGCATGGTCGCCTTGCTCGAGTCGAGCTTCGATCAGCCCGACACGCCGTCGACGATGAAGGCTATTTTGGCCAACTTGCGCGAGTCGCGCGGCGAGCTGAAGGAATCGCTGATCCTCTGGACGCGCATTCTCGACAACGACCGTGACGCCAACGAGCACGCGCGCGCGCGGCTCAAGATCGCGGAACATCGCGCCGCCATGCGCGCCAAGAAGCGCTGACCTAGGCGGTCGCGCGCGGCAGGATCAGGTACACGGCGGCGAGCATCAAGAGATAGCCGCCGAGCTTGGTGAGCAAGGGCTTGCGCGTGAGCGCCGGCGGCCCGAAGCGAGCGGCCAGGTCCACGCCGCCGCAACCCGCCGAGACGAACCACGCGCCGAGCACGTCGTAGTCGCCCATTCCCCTCTGCCAGCCGAACACCACGAGCAGGCCCCAGACGATGATGGGCGCCATGGGGATCAATACGTCCTGAAGATGGAGGATCATGCCGCGGTGGCAGATGTAGATGGAAAAGCTCACGAAGAAGACGATCGGGGCGAGGAAAATAGCGTTCATGTAGGCCGGAGGCAGACCGCCGCGGGGCATGAAGTACTTCACGAGCGCCACATCGACCGCGGAACCCAGCACGAGCGCGATCAGATGCGCGGCGCAGTACTGGCGCACGAGCGTGCTTTGCTTCGTGAGTCCGTAAATCGCCGCGCTGATCAGGCCGATGAAGGCGGCGGCGCTGATCACGACCCGGATATAGAACGCGTAGAAGGCGTCGCTCATTTTTAAATCCTAGAAAATAGGCTCAGTAAAAAGAAGCATCGTGAGAGACGAGGCGGCCGTCACGGTAGACGAACTTCCCGGAGAAGAACTTGTCGCCGTCGAGCCACGGCAGAAAGATCTTGTCCCCCTCCCACAACGGCAGCGAGGCGATCTTGGCGTCGGGAACCCACTCAAGATCGCCCTCGGCGCAGGGCCCGAGCTCTCCTTCGAAGCGATCGGCGGTGTAGACGAACACGAGCCAGTCCTCGCCCGGCTTGAAGGCCGGAAAGGTCAGCATTCCGCGCAGCCGGGGCGCGAGGACGGTGAGCCCCGACTCCTCGCGCAGTTCACGCACGACGCAGTCCTCGGGAGACTCCCCGGCGTCGAGCTTGCCGCCGAGGCCGTTCCACTTGCCCATGTGGACATCTCCCACTTTTTTGTTGCGGTGAAGCATGAGGGTGCGACCGCCGGAACGAACATAGCACAGAGTCGCGGCGACGAGCTTCATCGGGAAATCTCTTTGAGGACGGACATCAGGAGGCTCGCGCCCGGGCCGTCGAGGTTCATCTGATAAATCGTCTGCCGGACGCGCAGGCGCCGGGACTTGGTGAAACGCGGGGCCTTCTCGAGCTTCGGCTCGATCAAGTCCCATAAGGCGTTTAATCGCTCCAAGGACGCCCCCTCCGTCCGCGCGCTTTTAGCCGGGGCCTCCGGCGCCGTCAGCGCGAACAACGCCACGGCGACGGCCTGGCCGAGATTGAGGCTCACGCCGTTCTTGTTCGGGATGCGCGCCAGCCAGCGGCACTGGGCCGTCTCCTCGCGCGTCAGCCCCGCCGATTCGCGTCCGAACACGAGCGCGGTCTTGGGCGGGAGCAAGGGGACGCTCGGCAAAGTGAACTCTTCCTGCTTAAGCGCGCTCGGCCTGCGGCTGAAGGCCACGGCGGCGTCGCAGCCCTTGAAGGCGGAGGCGAGATCCGGGACGAAGCGCGCCCCGTTCAAGATCTCGGGGGCGCTGACCCCGGTGACGAAGGCCTCGGCCGGCATGGCAGTCGAAGTTGGGGAGACGATCACGAGGTCCTTCACGCCGGAGGCGCGCATGGCGCGCGCGACGAAGCCGATGTTCAGGGGATTTTCCGGCTCGACCAGCACGACGCGCGTCTGCATAGGTCCATGATACAAAGGAGGGCGCCCTTCCCGCCGAGGGAAGGGCGCCCCTGCGTCGTTCGCCGGTTAATCCTCGTCGTCGTGGTCGGGACCGGGGGCTTCCTTCTTCTCTTCTTTCTCGTCCTTGTCACCGTGAGGCTTGCCGCCGCGGCCATGCCAACCGCCGGGTCCGCCGCCGGGCCCGCCGTGCATCTTCCGGCCCATAGCGACCGCCATCTTGGCGCGCTGGGTGGGCGTGAGAACCTGGGCCATCGCGTCCATGAACTTCTCGTGCTCCTCGGCCATCTTCTTGTGCTGGGCCCGGAGCTTGTCGAGCGTGGCCGTCAGGTCCGACTCCGGGGCCTTGTCCTCGAGCTGATCCTCGAGCTTGCGCATCGTCGCCTTCAGCTCGGAGTGGGCGCCTTCCTCGGCTTCGCGGTGCGAACGCCGCAAAGTCTTGAGCTTGCCTTCCTGCTCCTCGGTGATGCCGAGCTTCTCGCGCCATCCGGCTCGGTCGCCCTCTTCGTGAGCCTGCGCCTTTCCGTCTTTCTTATCCTCGGCGCGCAACATGGCGGGAAGGAGCAGCGCCCCCGCCAGCAGCCCGGCCGCGGTCGTCATGGAGATCAAACGCTTCATCGGTACTACCCCCTGGTCCCTTGGGACCCTCACGGATTGGACGACGGCGCACCTCGAAAAGTGTCGCGGCTCTCAGTTAAGCCGAGCGTAGGCGGGCACGGTCAAAAACTCCGTGAACCGGTCGCCGGCGATCATTTCGTCGAACAACCCGGCGGCCTCGGCGAGCTTTCCGGGCGGATAACGATCGGGCTTGATCGCGGCCAGCTCTTCGGCGAGCACGCGGCGGGCGAGCGCGGCCGTCACGGGGCGCCCGTCGGAGAGCTTGGCGCCGTGGCGGATCCACTGCCAGACCTGGGCGCGGGAGATCTCGGCCGTGGCCGCGTCCTCCATGAGGTTGTTGATGGGCACGCAGCCGCTGCCTGAGAGCCAGGAGGCGAGGTAACGCACGCCGACGGACAGGTTCGCGCGCAGCCCCGCTTCGGTGATGGCCCCCTCGGGCACGGCGAGAAGATCCTCGGCCGTGATCTTGAGGTCCGGCAGACGCTTGCCGAGCTGATTGGGGCCGGGCATGAGGCGGTCGAAGATTTCCATTGCGATCGGCACGAGCCCGGGATGGGCGACCCAGGTGCCGTCGTGGCCGTCGCCGGCCTCGCGCTCCTTGTCGGCCCGGACCTTGGCGAGCGCGGCTTCGTTGGCGGCGGGGTCGTCTTTGATCGGAATCTGCGCCGCCATGCCGCCCATCGCGTGGGCGCCGCGCTTGTGGCAGGTCTCGATGAGCAGGCGCGAGTAAGAGCGCAGAAAGCGCGTCGTCATCGTGACCTGCGCCCGGTCGGGCATCACGAAGTCCGGCCGCGACGAGAACTTCTTGATCACGCTGAAGATGTAGTCCCACCGCCCGCAATTGAGCCCGGCCGAGTGATCCTTGAGCTCGTAGAGAATCTCATCCATCTCGAAGGCGGCGAGGATCGTTTCGATGAGCACGGTCGCGCGGATCGTCCCGGCGGGAAGACCGAGCGTCTTCTGCGCGTGCAGGAACACCTCGTTCCAGAGGCGCGCCTCGTGGCGGCTCTCGAGCTTGGGCAGATAGAAGTACGGGCCGGAGCCGCGCGCGAGCAGCTCCTTCGCGTTGCGGAAGAAATAGAGGCCGAAGTCGAACAGGCTCGCCGAGACCGGGGCGCCGTCGACGAGGAAGTGGCGTTCCTCGAGGTGCCAGCCGCGCGGACGGCAAAAGAGAACCGCGGTCTTTTCCTTCAACGCGTAGTTCTTTCCCTCCGGGGAGGTGAAGGCGATCGTGCGGCGGATCGCGTCGGATAAGTTGACCTGACCCTGCAGGGTCGACTCCCACGCCGGAGAGTGCGAGTCCTCGAAGTCGGCCATGAACACCTTCGCGCCGGAGTTCAACGCGTTGATGACCATCTTGCGGTCGACGGGCCCGGTGATCTCGACGCGGCGGTCCTGGAGGTCGGCGGGCGCGGGGCGCACGGTCCAGTCGCCGGCGCGTATTCCGGCGGTCTCGGCGGGAAAATCCGGGCGTTCCCCGGCGTCGATGCGATCTTGGCGCGCGCGCCGCGCAGCGAGCAACTCGAGACGGCGGGGTCCGAAACGGCGCTGAAGCTCGGTCACGAACGCCGCGGCTTCGGGGGTCAGCACGGTGGCTTCCATCCGAAAAGCGTACAACAAAGGACGCCCCGGCCCATAACAACCGCGTATTGATCTGGTAAACTTCGCCATCGACATTCACGCGTTGTACACCCAGGCGGTCCAGCAACCGGACGTGGACGTCCGCTTCTTCCGCGAGCTCTATCGCCAGCTCCGCGGCCGCGGTCCCAAGCTGCTACGCGAGGACTTTTGCGGCAGTTTCGGCGTGTGTTGCGAGTGGGTCAAGCTCGGCCCCGATTATCACGCCTACGGCCGCGACCTCGGGGCCTCACCGGTGGCCTACGGCATGAAGGAGCTCCTCCCCCGCCTCACGCCCGAGCAGCGAGCGCGCGTCACGATCGAACGCAAGAACGTCCTCTCGCCCGGCGGTCCGAAAAGCGACTTGATCATGGCGATGAACTTCTCCTACTTCATCTTCAAGACGCGAAAAGAGCTTAAGGCTTATTTCGCGGCCTGCCTGAAGAACCTCCGCCGCGACGGCGTGCTGGCCATGGACTGTTTCGGCGGCGGCGGCATCCACCGTCCCAACAAGGAGCGCACCGCCCATCCGCGTTTCACTTACTGGTGGGAGCAGTACGACTACGATCCCACCACGAACATCGCGCACTGCGCGATGCACTTCAAGCCGAAAGGCGGCAAGCTGATCAAGGACGCCTTCACCTATGATTGGCGGGTCTGGACCATCGCGGAGATCCGCGAGCTCTTGGCCGAGGTCGGCTTCAAGAAGTGCCACGTTTATTGGGAAGGCGACGACGGCCGCCAGGGGAACGGCAAATTCGCGAAAGACGAGAACGGCGGACGCGAAGAGATCTGGATCTCGATGATCCTCGCCGAGAAGTAACCCGTTAACCGCTAGAATACCCGGGCATGACGAACCCGATGCCTTACCTGTCGCGCCGCTGGGTTCGCGTCGCCGGAGTCGCAGCGGTTTGCTACGCGCTTCTGGCCGTGGTCGCGTGGCAGGCCGTGCCTTGGGCCGTGCGTCGCGCCCTCAGAGAGGTCCCAAAGTTCCTTCCCGGTTTCGAGGCGCGGATCACGGACGCGCGCTTCGATCCCTTCCGGCTGGCCCTGACGGTTCGCGGCTTCGCGCTCTCTCAAGAAAAGCTCGGCGATCTCGCCGTCTGCGACGAATTTTACGCGAGCCTCCAGCCGCTTCAGCTCCTGCGCCTGGCCGTCGGCCTGAGGGAGCTTCGGCTCACCCGCCCCCGCCTCATTGCCGCAATCGCCGCCGACGGGACGAGCGCGCTCGACTACCTCCCGAAGGCGCCCGCCGCCGCCCCGGCGCAACCCGCGAAGGCCCCGTTCATCCCTCGCCTCGTGGTGCGGCGCCTCACCATCGTCAACGCGGCGCTCGAGTTCGAAAGCCGTCTGACCTCGGCCCCGCAGAAGGTCGTCCTCGATCCGATCAACCTGGCGCTCGAGAACCTGAGCACCTTGCCCAACTCCCAGGGCTCTTACGAGCTGTCCGGGCGCACGGATCGCGGCGAAAGCCTTCGCTGGAACGGCCAACTCACTTTGCGTCCCGCGCGCCTGAAGGGGAGCGTCTCCGCGCTGGGCGTGGATCTCTCGCGCGTGACGGACCTGCCGTCGTCTCCCGTGACGGCGGCGTCCGGCCGCTTCGACGCCTCGACGGACTACGAGCTGTCCTTCATCGACGGCGTCTTCGCGGGAACTTTGTCGGACGCCAAGGCCTCAGTGCGCGACCTCCTGTGGAACCTGCGGACCTCGACCGCGGCGCCGCGCGGCCCTTTCACGCTCGCGGCCGGTCCCGGCCGCGTCGAACTACGCGCGCCGCTGCCGGCGCCGCCCGGCGCGAAGGCGACCTTGATCGCCGAATCCACCCTCGCGGGCGCAAAAGTGGACCTCGAGGCGTTCGCCTCGTTCGAGCCTCTCGCGGTCGCCGCCAAGCTGCGCGTCGCGGGTCTCGCCCTCGCGCCCTTCTCGCCCTTAGGCCCTCCGCCGACCGAGGTCGTCATCGACTCCGGCACCGTGTCCCTCGAGGCGCGGGTGTCGATGTCCTCCGGCGGAGCCGACACCGCGGGCGAGGTCGCGTTCTCGCTCGACGACTTCTCCCTCTCCGACCGCGCCTCGCGCCGCCCGCTCCTGAAGCTCAAGCGCTTCGCCGTCGACGGAGTCCGTGCGTCGACGAAGGCCCGCGTCGCCTCGATCGAACGGGTTCTCGTCGACAAGCCCTTCCTGCGCCTGTTCCGCGGCAAGAACGGCCGCACGAATATCGAGGACGCACTCGGCGTCGCGTTCTCCTCCGCTCCGGCTGCGGCCGAGCCCTCCGCCCCCCGCGTCGCTCCGCCGCCGGCGAGCCGTGAAAAGCCGTGGCTCGCGAAGCTCAAGCGCCTCGACTTGCACGACGGCCGCGTGATCGCCCAGGATGAAGGCGTGACGCCCGCCTTCGCCCTCGCCGTGCAGGGCGTGTCCGCCTCGCTCGCGAACCTCTCCACGGACGGGCGCTCGACCGCGACCTTCGCGTCGCGGGGATTCGTCGAGAAAGCCCCCTTCCTCGTCTCCGGCCGCGCGCGCGCCTCCTCGATGGCGGCCTGGATCGACCTGACCTTGAAGTGCGACGGCGTCCAGCTCCCCGCGTTCAGCCCGTACGCGATCTCGGTGATCGGCTACAAGCTCGACAAAGGATCCTTGAACCTGGACTTGAGCGAAAGCCTGGCCGGACGGCTCATCGACACGCGCAATAAAGTCGTCGTCGATCAGCTCACCTTGGGCGAAAAGGTCCCCAGCCCGACGGCGCTCAATGTTCCGGTGAAGCTCGGCCTCGCCATCCTCAAGGACCGCAACGGCGTCATCGACCTCAACGTGCCGATCGCGGGAAGCCTGGACGACCCGACCTTCCGTCTCCTGCCCGTGGCGTTCAAGACCTTGCTCAGCGTGATCGTCAAGGCCGCGACCTCGCCCTTCGACATGCTGGGCGCGATGATGGGCGGCGGGGCCGACCTCGGGCGAATCGGCTTCACGGCGGGCGAGTCCGCGCTCACCCCGGCCGCCGCGGCCAACCTGGATAAGGTCGTCAAGGCGCTCGCCGACCGCCCCGCGCTGAAGATCGGAGTGCGCGGCGCGGCTTCGCGCCGCGACGCCCTCGCCTTCGGCGACTTGGCGCTGCGCCGCCAGCTGCGCGGCTCCGCGCCGGGCGACGCGGCTCTCACGCCCTCCGAGGAGAAGAAGATCCTCGCCCTGCACGAGAAGGCCTTCGGCTCAGCCGCCGCCTCCGTCGAGGAGGCGCGGGCGAAGCTCGACGAGCGGCTCGTCCCGGGCGACGCGGACCTCAGGGGCCTCGCGCTCGCGCGCGCCGCCGCGATCCAGGACTATTTGACAGTCGCAGGCGTCGCCGCCGACCGTTTCTTCAGTCAGGACCCCTCGGTGAACGCCGCGACCGCCGAACCCGCGACGACCGAGCTCCAGCTCGACGCGCGGTAGTATGCTAAAATCCCTCATCAACCGCTGAAAATTTTGGAAGGGTGACCGAGCGGTTGAAGGTAGCAGTCTCGAAAACTGCCAAGGGGGCAACCTCTTCGAGGGTTCGAATCCCTCCCCTTCCGCCATTTAAAACAACATGTCCTGGCTCCCCAAAATAAAGAACCCGTTCGCGAAAGAAGAAGCGCCCGCTGAGGCCGCTCCGACGGTCCCCGGCATGCCGGGCCTCCCGCCCGAACTCGCCAACGATCCCAAGATGAAGGGCATGATGGGCACCTTCTTTCGCAAGTGGAAGGACCCGGCGTTCCTCAAGCAGCTGCGCGTCCTCGCCGGCCACATGCAAAAGGATGGCGTCGACATCCGCGACATGAAGGCCGTCCAGGCCTGGCTCGAGACGAACAAGGAGCGCGTGGAGAAGGGCGCCTTTGAAGAAGAGGCCGCCAAGCCCGGCGTGACCGTGGTCAATACCGGTCCCCAAGTCGGCCGCAACGATCCCTGCCACTGCGGCTCCGGCAAGAAGTTCAAGAAGTGTCACGGCGCCTAACGGCGTGATTCTCCACCTCGAGCGGGCCCTCCTCATGGCGTGCGTGGGCGTCGCCGCCGAGATCGTCTTCACCGCCGCGATGTCGGACAAGCGCGACAAGCGCCTGATGGGCTACTCCTATGTTTGGATGTTCCCCATCTACGCCTTGCTGTACCCGGGGTTCCGGCTCCTGCTGCCGTACACGGGAAGCTGGGCGTGGCCGCTGCGCGGGATGTTTTATGCGGCGCTGATCATGATCGTGGAGATGATCACGGGCCTGATATTACGCGCCGCGGTCGGCGAGGCTCCGTGGGAGCCCGAGTATCGCGGCAAGAGGTGGGCGGTGCTGTCCTTGGTGCGGCTCGACTTCTTTCCGGCGTGGGCGGCAGGCGCGCTCGTGTTCGAGCGCGCCTACCGCTTGATCGTCGGCTAAACCCTACAGATCACGACCGCCGCGCGGCTCGTGCGGGTTGTCCCGGCGGCGCTGTGCGGCGCGGCGGTACAGGGCGCGGTTGTTCGTCACGACGGCGACGGCCGCCAGGCGCGCGTCGATTCCCGTCGACGACACCTTGTAGCTGTCGATGAGCCAGTGGTTGTTCTGCACCGACACCATACCGCCCGTGCCCTTGAGGACCATCGAGTGGCCGTCAACCTCGCCGCTCGAGGCGATGATCGCGCCGGCCGCGTTCTTGATGACGAACGAGCTCGACGAATCACCCGCGAGCTCCTCGACGGAGCCGATCACGGCGCCCGAGCAGTCGGTGACGACCGTGCCCGCGGTCTTCGCGGATACGGCCGAGCCGGACTTGATCGTGAAGCCGTCGGACTTGACCTCGATCTCGCCGATCTTAGCGCCCGACGCTTCCACGGTGAAGTCGGTCGAGAACACGCCGCGGCTGATGACCACTTCGTCGAGCTTCATGAGCGAGCAGCCCTTCGCGTCGGTCGGAGCCGGAACGAACTCGACGACGTGAGCCTGGGGAACGCGGATCTCGCGCATGTCATGACGCCACTCGCCGATGTCGTTGAACTCACGGGCCGACACGGGTACGGTGAACGACAGGATCGACAGCACGACGAGTGTTTTCTTCATACGGAATTCCTCTCTCTTATTAACGACATGGGCGGTTTCTATTCGCCGATCAGAGGATAAGCTTAAACCCTGGCACACGGCGGGGGTCCGAGGGCCTAGGAGCGCGTCGTTGTGAGGCCCCCCAAAAAAGGGGCCGAAGGCCCTATCTGTCGAGGACTTCGAGTTGGACGCGGCGGTTGAGCGCTTCGGCGCGCTCCTTGATCGCGTCGAGTTCGGTCTCGAGCGTGTGATCGAGCCAGCGGCGGACCAAGGACGACACAGGCTTGAGGAGAAGCGGAAGCTCGTAATCTTCTTCGTGCTCGAGCATGGTCCCGCCGTTGACGGGGCGGATCATGACGCGGCACTCCATCTTGCGCAAGGGGCCGGTGGTCATCACGCCGCGGTAGCCGCCGTCCGGCGCGAAGTCGAAGCGGAAGGTGCCGCGCCACGGAATGCCGAAGAAGCGGCCGCTGGCCTCGGCGGATTCGCCGGCGGGCGACAGGGAAATCGAGTCGACCTTCGGCTCGTAGCGAGCGATCTCGTTGAGATCGCTCAGGTAGGTTCTGACCGACTCGTACGGAGCGCTGATCAGGATGCGGCGGTTGACATTGAGCATCTGGGGGGAAATTTGGAGCGGGCGAAGGGAATCGAACCCTCGTCTGATCCTTGGCAAGGACCCGTTCTACCATTGAACCACGCCCGCGGTTCTAAGACGATCTTAGCAAACATCGCGCCGCTCGGCAAGCGGGGACGGCTTAGGCGGGTTTAGAGGGCGGGGTCACCGGCGCGGCCGTCGGCGGCGGGAAGTGCTGCTGCAGGAGGGCGGCCTCGTCCTCGACGAGGCGACGGTTCTCCTCGTCGCGCGCCTCAAGAATCTCGGGCAGCTTCTCGAGGAGCACGGCCACCACCTTCGGGTCGAACTGCTTGCCCGAGCGCTCCTTGATGTAGGCGACCGCGTCGTCGACGGTCCACTCGCCCTTGTACACGCGCTTAGACGACAACGCGTCGAAAACATCGGCCACGGTCACGATGCGCGCCTCGAGGGAGATCGCGTCGCCCTTGAGCTGGTACGGATAGCCGGTGCCGTCGAAGAACTCGTGATGGCCGACGGCGATCTTGGCCGCGAGGCGCAACAGGCGGCTCTCGGCGTTGGCGAGCATCTTGGCGCCGTAGATCGTGTGTTTCTTCATCTCTTCCCACTCGTCGGGCGTGAGCTTCGCGGGCTTGCGCAGGATGGAGTCGGGAATCGCGACCTTACCGACGTCGTGGAGCGGAGCGGCGTAGCGAATGTCCTCCGCTTCGAGGAAGGAGAGCCCCATGCCTTGCGCGAGGATGCCGGAGAAGCGGCTCATGCGGCGCAGATGGCGGCCGGTGTCCTCCTGGTCGCGGTACTCGGCCACGAGCGCCATGCGGTAAATGGTCTCGAGGTGCGAGCGGCGCAGATCGTCGTAGAGCGTGGCGTTCTCGATGAAGGTGGCGGCCATGGTGGCCAGAATGCGGAGCAACCCTTCGTCTTCCTCGGTGAAGGAACCTTTCGCCTTGTTTAACACTTCGAAGACGCCGAGCGCCTTTCCGTCGCGGCCGCGAAGCGGCACGGCGAGCACGGTGCGGGTCTGGTAGCCGGTGATGCGGTCGAGGTCCTGCGCGAAGCGGGTGTCCTTGTAGGCGTCGCGGATGTTGACCGCCGATCCGGTGCGCGCGACGAAGCCGGCGATGCCCTGGCCGACGGGAATGCGCAGGACCTTCTCTTCCATCCCGAGCGCGATCTTAGTCCACAGCTCGCCCTTGTAGGCGTCGACGAGGAAGACGGAGCAGCGGTCGGCCGACAGGATGTGGCGGACCTCTTCGGCGATGATCGTCAGGAGGGTGTCGAGGCTCGTCTCGGCGGCGACCATGCGCCCGAACCGGGCCAGGAGGGACTGACGCTGCTCCAGCTCTTGTCTTCGTCCCATGTTATTTTCGAAGCGCCGCGGCGACGAACTCGGACAGATGAAGCGCCTTCGCCTCAGGATAATACTTCCTCAGGCCCCGCGCAAGTTGGATGAGGCAGGAGGTGGAGCTCGTCAGCACGAGGCCGGCCTGCGCGGCCGCGACATTGCCGACCTTCGTCTTCAACAGGTCATCCGACAGCGCGCCGTGCGTGAAACCGAAAGCGCCCGCGCCGCCGCAGCAGGCGTCGGCGCCCGCCATCTCGCAGAACGACGCGCCCGCGGCCTTGCGCGCGGCTTGGCGCGGCTGTTCCTTTATACCCTGGCCGTTGATCGCCCGGCAGGAGTCGTGATAGGTCGTTTCGACGCCTTCGGCGACATTGGGCGGCAGCTTGTCGGCGTGCTTCCCGTAGATCTCGATCGCGTCCTTGATGCGCTCGGAGAACGCCTCCGCGCGGCGGCGCCAGGACGCGTCCTCGGGCTTGAGGAACATCTGCGGATAGGTCTTGAGGTGGGCGACGCAGGAGGAGCAGTCGCCGATGATGGCCTCGACGCCGTTCTTTTCGCCGTGCTCGATGTTGGCGCGCGCCAAGCGCCGCGCGTCCTCCAAGTCGCCGTAGTTGTGGGCGAGGAGGCCGCAGCAGGGATTATCGAGGTAGGCGCCGGGACCGAGCAGAGCGTCGCACGCGGACAAGGTGGCTTCACCGACGCGCGGAAACAGGTAGCGCGGCCCGCACGGCGCGAAGTACTGGTAGCCGGGAACGGCGGGCTTTGGGCGGCGCGCGACGAGGTCATCGAGATTGCGCAGGGGCGCCTCGTCGGTGTGCTCGTCCATCGCCGCCAGCACCGGCAGGCCGAGCGCGGGCAGCAACGGGCGGACCAGCTTCGAGAGGCCGATTTTCTTGAAGAAGAAGCCGATCTTGAGCAGCGCCGCGAGATC
>JAYTIP010000053.1:0-8248 GCA_043731745.1 Elusimicrobiota bacterium
GCGCCAACATGGACTTGCCCGTGCCGGGCGCGCCGACGAGCAAGAGATTGTGTCCGCCCGCGGCCGCCAGCTCGAGGGCGCGCTTGGCGACTCCCTGTCCACGCACCTCGGACAGATCCGCAACGAGCGGCGACGGCGCGGCGGCAAAGGCGACGCTGCGCGCCCTCGGAGGCGCGCCGCCCGCGAGCTCGGCGGCTTCCCGCAGATCGGCGACGGCCAGGACCGTGATGCCGGCGGCGCGCGCCTCCTCGGCGTTGGCGTCGGGCACCATGACGGCGCTGAAGCCCTCGGCCTTGGCGCGCGCCGCCATGGCCAGCACGCCCGGCACGGGGCGCACGCGTCCGTCGAGGGAGAGTTCGCCGACCACGCACCAGCGCGAGGACCAGTCGCCGTCGGCGACCTGGCCCGACGCGGTGAGCAGGGCGAGCGCTATGGGCAGCTCGTAGTGGCTGCCCTGCTTGCGCGGACGGGCGGGCGAGAGATTGACGGTGACGCGGCGGTTGGGCATCGCGTAGCCGGAGTTGCGCAGGGCCGCGGCGACGCGCTCGCGCGCCTCGCGCACGGCGTCGTCGGGCAGTCCGACGGTCGAGAAATTGGGCAGGCCGCCCGCCAGGTCGAGCTCGACGAGGACGGGATAGCCCTCGACGCCGCGCAGACCCATCGCGTGCACGCGCGCCAGGCTCACGGTTCGCCTCTCTCGGGAAGCTCGACGGACAGGCGGCCGTCGTCGGGCTCCACCGACACCAAGGTCAGCGACGAATCGCGGCGAAGCAGGCGCGCGGCGAGCCCGTCGATCTTCATGCCGGCGTTGAGAAACACGCGCACGACGACCGCCTCCTCCTCGCCCTTCCAGACGCCGAGATACGCCCCCGCGACGCCCTCGCTCGCGCGCACGGCGGCGATCAGGCCCTTCAAGCGGGACATATCGCCGCCGAGGACGAACACCGCGCCCTCGGAGCGTCCGCCCTGGGCCGCGTTGATCGCTGCGGCCACCTTGGCCGACAGCGCCTCGCCGGCCTGCTCGAGCGCCTTGCCGCGGGCCGAGGAGGAGGACACGTCGAGCACCATGGCGTCGGACTGGGTTTGAGCGATGGGCGTCGAGGCGCTGACTCGGTACACGTCGCCGACGATGTTCGCGCGCCCGCGCCAGGCGCCGCTGGGCGCGTCGAAGTCCGCGCTCGCCGACGCCGCCGCGAGCAACATCCAATCCGCTCCGGAACGCGCCGCCCCACGCGCGAGCGAAGCCGGGTCCCGCCCCTTGGCTAAGAATTCATTGAGCCCGTCGCGGCCGTCGACGCCCGTCATACCGCGCGCCGACAGATCCCGCCGGATCGCGTCGGCGGCGGGGCCGACGCCGAGATCGAGTATTCCCTGCGGCTCGGAGACGAGCAAGAGCACCCGCGGCTCGCGAGCCGAGAAGCCCTCCGGACGGAGCAGACCGTCCTTATCGAGAGCGGCGAGCACCCGGGCGAAGCGAACCTCGACGACGCCCTTTCCCGCCTTCCACTGCGCGCGGCCGGTCAGCTCGCCGGCGCGGGCGCCCAGCGCCTCGGTTTCTTTCGCGGCCGCCGCGGAGCCGGGGGCGATGAACAGCTCGAGCGAATCGACCACGGCCGCGCGACGCGCCGTCTCAAGGGAGGCGGCGATCACCGCAACGGCGGCGCCGTCCTTCGTCAGGCCGGGCTTTATTCGGCCGAAGGCGCACGCGCCGCACAGCAGCAGCGCGGGCAGGACGGCGAGTTCGCGCTTCATGCGTCCGCTTCCACTTCGCGCGCGGCGGGCACGACGAAGTGCACGGTCGTCCCCTGACCCAGCTCGGATTCGAGCCAAATCTTGCCGCCGTGCTTGTCGACGACCTCGCGCGCGATGGCGAGGCCCAGGCCGGTGCCGGGCGCGTTGACCTGCGCGCGGTTGCCCGCGCGGTAGAAGCGCTCGAAGACCTTCTCTCGGTCCTCGGCGGGGATGCCGATGCCGTCGTCGGAGACGGAGACCATCACGAACTCGCCCTTGTCCTGCGCCTTCACGCGTACGCGGCCGCCGGGCTGGGTGAACTTGATCGCGTTGCTGACGAGGTTGTCGAGCACGAGGTGCAGCCAGCGCTCGTCGCCGAGCGCCTTGGGCAGGACGGCGGGAATTTCCGACGACAAAGTCTTCCCGGCCTCCGCCGCGGAGGGCTGGTGGTTCTCGACCGACTCGAGGATGAGTCGGCTCAGATCGAGCGGCCCCGGCTCCATCTTCGCCCCGCCCTCCAGGCGCGACAGGTCGAGCAGGTCGGAGACGAGCCCCGACAGCCTTTTTGACGCCGCCTTCGCGATGGTGAGGAATTTCATCTGTTGCGTGTTGAGCGGTCCCGTGTCGCCTTCGAGCATCACGGTCAGAAACCCCGAAATCGTGGTCAGGGGCGTCTTGAACTCGTGGCTGACGGTTGAGACGAACTCATCCTTCATACGATTGAGGGTGGCCAATTGTTCCGCGGTTTTCGCCAAACGGCGGTTCAAAATGGCGGTTTCCACGATGATCGCCGCCTCCTCCGCGATGACCGAGACGAGTGCTATCTGCTCGTCGGTAAAAGCCCCTTTTCGGCGGCTGCCGACGCGCATCACTCCGATGCAACGGTCCTCCAAAACGAGGGGCACGACCATGAGCGAGTGAACGCTCCACAATTTGGCGTAATGCGCGTTGACGCCGGGGTCGTTCTGGGCGTCCGGCGTCACGAAGAAACGGCGCGTCTTGAACACCCGCACCGAGGAGGACTTTTCGTCGGTCAGCGGCAGGCGGTACAACTGCTCCTCCCCCTCTAGGCCGAAGGCGCCGCTTTGAGTGACGAGTTCCCCGGTCGATTCGTCGATGATCAGGAACGCGACGAGGTCGGCCTCGAGCGCCTTGGCGACGATCGTCACGATCGCGGCGAGCGACGAGGGCGCCTGGCTCGCGCGCGTCGACAGCGCGCCGGCCACGTCGTGCAAGGTCTTGATCTCCTTGGACTTCTTGATCAGTCGGTCGTGAGCCTGGGTCAACTCCTCCATCGCCGCCGACAGCCCGCCCTGGAGCTTCTCGCGCGTGCTGGCGAGCTCGCTCAGGCCCGTCGCGAACGCCGCCGCCGTGCGCAACGACGCGGCCGCCAACGCGAGGCGCGGCTTGAGCGCGTCGAACTCGTCCTCAGGTCCGCCGCGCACCGCGAGCACGACGCCCGCCCCGCGTTCGTCCCGCCAGCCCCCGGCCAGCGCGGAGCTGTAGCCCTGCGCCGCGAGGGCGCGGGTCAGGGAATCGTCGGCCGTCGCGACCTGTCCCAAATTCCAAGAGGATGAGCCGGAGTCCGCCGCGCCCGCCAGCAGGCCGCGGTCGAATCGAAACGAGCTCAGCTCGAGCCGCGCCCACGGACCGCCTCGATGCGCGAGCAAGGCCGCGCTGCCGTCCTCGCGCCGCGAGAACGCCGCCAAGGTCAGATCCGGCCGCCGCCGGTGGATGGCGCCCAGCGCGCGGCCCGCGGCTTCCTCCAGCGCGTGCCCCGGCCGATGTATGTCGGCGTTGAGATCGAGCACCTCGACGGCGAAGGCGCGCATGTCGGCGAGCTCGGCGCGCAGAGCCCGCGCCTCGCGCTCGAGCGGCAGCACGCGCCGGAAGGCGAACCACCACCATAGGGCCGCCGCGGCGCAAGCCGAGGACAGAACGCCGACGACGGCGGCGTGCCAGATCATTTCTCGAAGTCGAGGTGCGCGTTGAGGTAATGGCCGGGAATCGTGAGGCCGTTGAAGGGAATCCAGCCCGCGAGGATCCCGTTGCTCTCCAGAATGTGGCGCACCGCGTGTCCGAACTCGTTGACCCGCGCGGCCAGCGGCGAGTCGGGCCCGGGACCGATGACGATCGCGCGCGTCACGCCCGCGCGGCCGCACATGTCCGCGATCTGAAACGGCACGCCGACCTGCTGCGACGCGTCGTACTCCTGCGTCAGGACGTGGCGGTAGGTCCGGATGAAGCCGTTCTTGGCGCCGGCGTCGTAGAACTGGGCGCACGCGTAGGCCGCGAGCCCGGGGGTGCCCTTGGGCACGAGCACCGCGATCGGCTCCGCGTCGGGGGCAGGGCCCGGGGGCGTGAAGCTCGCGTTGGCCGTGTTGGGCGGCGGCGCCTCGGTGCCGATCATGATCGGCTCGTAGACCAGGCGCAAGAGGTCCATCAAGGTCGTGGGCTGGCCGGCGGCCACGCGCATGCGCTTGAACACCGCCAGGCGCCGCGCCCACAGCGACAGATCCGCGTAGCCCGAGAGCGTCAGCTTGTCGGCGAGCTGGCCGATCTCGTCGCCGCCGAGCTGCGTGCCGCTACGGTCGGACACGGAGGCGACGAGGTCGCGTTGCACGTTCGGGCTCGGGATCTTCAGGTCGACGGACCAGCCCTTGGAGAACTGGAACTTAAGCGCCTCCTCGAGCGTGCCCAGCGCCTTGGGCGGATACATCGAGGTCAGCACGACCTGCTGGCTGCGGTCGAAAAAAGACTTGAAGATCTTGGCCAGCGCGTCCTTATTTTGGTCGGTGATGGCCAGCAGATGAATATCGTCGACGAACAGCGCCTTGGAGTCGGCGACCTTCTTGTCGATCGCCGCCATGTTCTTGGCCGCCGTCGCCGCGCTGACTCCGCGCGAAAGCCGCGCGCCGGAGGTGACCATGATCGACGCCGTGCCCAGCCCCTTCGACATCGAGGTCGCGATCGCGTACAGCAGATGCGACTTGCCCGTTCCCGGCGCGCCGTATAAGAACAGCGGGTTGTACATCGAGCCCGGGGAGCTGACGACGGACATGGACGCCGCGTGGGCGAAGCGATTATAGGCGCCGACGAGCAAGGTCTCGAAGGTCCAGTCGGACTTGAGCTCGTCGGTCAGCGCGGCCGCCGTGGGAACCGCCGCCGCCGCAGGCTCGGGCGTCGCAGGCGCGGGCGGCGTCGCCATGCGCACCTCCGTCGGAGCGGGCGCCGGGGGCATCGGCGCGGGTATCGAGGGCATCGCCGGCATGACGGGAGCCGTCTCGGGTCCGAGGGAAATCAACGGCTCCTTCTTCGGAGGCGGCGGTATTCCCGCGCCGTCGCCCGGCGGCAGGGGAATCGGCGGCAGAATGTCCTTGGGCGGCGGCAAAGTGGCCGCCGACGGGATGCCGAAAGTCGGCGTCGCGGGCGGTGGAGGCGGCGGCGGCAGGCCCGAGGTCGCGGCCGCGGGTGGGATCGTCGATGGCGCAGCCAGCGAGGGCATCGGCGGCAAGGCCGCCGGCGGCGGCGTCGCGGGCGCGGGCGTCAAAGCGGCTACGGGCGCCGGCACGGGCGTGGGCGCCGGCGCGGGCTTAGGCGCCATCAGTCCCAGCCAATCGTCGAGCTTGCCGCGCACCTCGGGCGTCAGGTTGTGCAGCACGAAGCTGAGGTTGAATTCATCGCCGTCGAGCGGCGTCGGCCGGCCGCACAACGCCCCGAATTTCTTGAGCACCGCGGAGACATCGGCCACGCCGCCGCGCAACAGCAGCAGATGGCGCTGTGGGTCGTCGGTGCTCGGCGAGGGGCGTATCTCCCAGCGCTCCATCAGCTCTCTCCCGGAAGCAGCATCATGTCCACGATGATGTCGACGGCCGTCGACTTTTTCAAAGTGTCGCCGGGCGACACGGAGCGAAACAAAAGATTAGCGCGCGAGCACGCCTCCGAAAGTTCGTCGACCTTCGTCGCGGGCCAACCCTCGACCACGGAGAGCACCGCGACGGCCTTCGCCTGCCGGGCCTTCTCGACGACCGCGTTCGGATCGCTCGACGCCGTCACCTCATGCGAAAGAACGTCGCGAAGGTACAGCGGCTTCTTGGAAATCGTGCGGGCCGCTTGGCTCAGGAATGCCAGGAGGCCGTCTTTTGACTCGGAACACGACGAGGTGTAGACATAGGCGACGC
This sequence comes from Elusimicrobiota bacterium, assembly GCA_043731745.1. Classification (GTDB taxonomy): domain Bacteria; phylum Elusimicrobiota; class Elusimicrobia; order UBA1565; family UBA9628; genus GWA2-66-18. The sequence continues at coordinate 5,913 of JAYTIP010000053.1, forward strand.
GTCGTATCTGTTCCTTCGGCGTGTCCGGCGCCAGCGGCTCGGGCCTTGGCACCGCGGGAGCGGCGGGCTTCGCGGCCTCCGGCGGCTTGACCGGCTCCGACGGTTTTACCGGCTCCGGCGGCTTCACCGGCTCCGGCGGCTTCGGTGCCGGAGTGGCGGACAGCTCGATGGGCGGATGCTGTTCGGGGAGCTTGGGCGCCGGCTTGGGCGGCTCGGGCGCCTTCTCCGGAGGTTTGATCATGCCTTCACGCGGCGCGAGCTCGATCGTCGGCGGCTTCGGCGGCGGAGGCGGCGGAACGGACGCGACCGGCGCCGGAGGAGGCACGACGGCCGCGGGCGGCGGCGGCGGAACGACAACCGCCGGCGGCGGAGGCAACGGAACGGCGACCGGCGGCGGCGCGGCGGCCTCGACCTTCGGCGGCAACTTCACCTCGGCAGGGGGCGTCGGGATCGACGCCGGCGTCGCGGCCGCCGGTTTTGGCGCGGGCGCGTTGCCCCCCATGTCGGTGAGGATCGCGTCCAGGTCCGAAAGAATGGACTGGATGTCCTCGGGGTGGTCCTTGTTCGGCTCGTCCGCCATCTCAGCCGCCGACCGAAAGGCTCTTCAGGCGCAGAGCCACATCCTCGGGATTGGAGGCCTCTTCGAGCACCACCTTGTCGTCGATCTTGCCCTCGCTGTACAAACGCAGGAGGTCCTGGTCGAACGTGTGCATGCCGTAATACTCGCCGCCCTCGAGCACCTTGCGGATCTCGCCGGTCTTGCCCTCGAGCAGATGCCGGCGCACGAGGCTGTTGGCGATCAAAATCTCGGTCGCGGGGTATCGGCTCTTGCCGTCCTTGGACAGGACGAGGCGCTGGCCGACCACGCCCTTGAGGCAGTTCGCGAGCTGCTGGCGCACCTGTCCGTGCTGGTGCGCGGGATGGGCGTCGACGATGCGGTCGACGGTCTGCATCGCGTCTAAAGTGTGCACGGTCGACAGCACGAGGTGGCCCGTCTCGGCCGCGGCGATGGCGGCCTGCATGGTCTCCAGGTCGCGCATCTCGCCGATCACGACGACGTCGGGGTCCTGGCGCAGGATGTGCTTGAGCGCCGAATTGAAGGACCGGGTGTCGAGGCCGACCTCACGCTGAACGATGGTCGACTTCACATCGGTGTGGAAGAATTCGATGGGATCTTCGATCGTGATGATCCGGTACTGGTGGATCGTATTGAGGTGATGCAGAAAGCTGTTGAGCGTGGTCGTCTTGCCCGCGCCGGTGATGCCGGAGAACAGGATCAGGCCGCGGCTCTCGTTGCCGAGCTTCAGGAACGCGTCGACGGGCAAGTTCAGCTCGGCGAAGGTCCGCAGCTTCATCGGCACGACGCGCAAGGTCAGACCGAGCGAGCCCTTCTGCCGGTAGACATTGACTCGGAAGCGCGCCACGCCGTCGAGGCTGTAGGCGAGGTCGAGCTCCATCTCCTTCTCGAACTCCGCCGCCTGCTCCTTGTTCATGAGCTGATAGGCGACGCCCTTGATGTCCTCGACGGACATCTTCTGCAGATTGGTGGCCAGAATCATCGCGCCACGCACGCGCAACGCCGGCACGGAGTCGGCTTTGAAATGAATGTCCGAGATGTCCTTTTGGACCATCAAAGTCAGGAGGTTCTTGATGTCGATCGCCATGATTATGCCGTTACTCCCGGATTACCTCTATTCCTCTTAGCGTCAGCCAATCCGTGACCAACGGGCTGAGGATCGCGTTCCCCGGAATTGTAAGGCGCAGGTCGCCCGGCGTCAACCTCTTTTTTATGTCGTATTCAGAAACAAATACTTTACGAACCGGGCCCTTGGGGTCCCACCGGCGCAAAGCGCCCGCCGCCCCCTTGGCCTTGGCCAAGGAGGCGATGACGATGTCGATGAGGTCGTCGCGCGTGAGCACGGCTTAGAGCGTCCTAACGCTCCAATTTAATGGCGATCCGGTCGAGGTACTTCTCGAGGTCGTCGTGCGGGCGCGGGATCACGTGAACCGCGACCAACTCTCCGACCTTCTGCGCCGCCGCGGCGGCCGCGTCGACGGCGGCGCGCACGGCGCCCACCTCGCCCCGGCACAAAGTCGTGCACAGGCCGTTGCCCACCTTCTCGTAGCCGACGAGGCGGACCTTGGCGGCCTTCGCCATGGCGTCCGACGCCTCGATCATGCCCGTGAAGCCCTTCGTCTCCACCATTCCAAGAGCTTCCATACGCCCTCCTTAGTCCAAGTCCTCGTTGTCGGTCAGTCCGCGTTCCTCGGCGCCCGTCTCCAGGATCGCGTTGCAGCGGGTGCAGCGCCGCGGGGTGCTGTACGTCCGCACGCAC
>JAYTIP010000054.1:0-3819 GCA_043731745.1 Elusimicrobiota bacterium
TCATAATGTAACCCCCCCTTGTTACAACGCTATTACGCCGAAACTTACACCCGGTCATGGAACTTTTTGGGCCTCTCAATCGTATGATTGGTGAATGACCGTGGACTGGGACGGGCTCATCGACGCGCACTCGAACAGGGCATATAGCTTCGCACTCGCTCTTTGCGGCAATGAAGAGGACGCCAAAGAACTGGTGCAGGAGGCTTTCGCCAAGGCGATGGACCGGTTCGACACCCACGACGCCTCTTTGCCCTTTGAAGCCTGGTTTTTGACGATTTTAAAGCGTATTTACCTGGACGGTAAGAAAAGGCACGAACGACGCTACGGACAATCGCTGGATGTGCCCGTGGATGCGAGCGGGCTGACGGTGGCGGAGTCGATGGCCGACGACCGGGAGATCTCGGTTCTTGAGCGCCTGGAAAAAGAGGAGAGAACGAAGCTGGTCCGGCGCGCGATGCGGGTCTTGACGCCCGACGCCCGCGCCATTTTGCTCATGATCGATTTGGAAGGCCTCAGCTATGAAGACGCCGCCCGGACTTTGGATTGCCCGTTGAACACGGTTCGTTCCCGCATCGTGCGCGCCCGGATCGCGCTGCGCGAGCGGCTGACGGCCCTGGAGGAAACCTTATGAATGAACGCGACGAACGACTGGCCAAGGAGGCCATGAAGTACTTGATCACGCCCGCGCCGGAAAGCTTGAAGGCGGAACTCAAGCGCATGGCGCGCAACCGTAAGCCCCGGCTTTCTCCGTGGGAGAAGCTGACCGGCTTCTTCGGCGGCGAATCGGCTTGGGCGTACGGCGCCGGGGCGGCCTTCGCGGCCGCGGCCGTCGCGGTCGTGATCGTCAAGGCGGTCCCGGAGCGCGTAAAGCCGGCCGAAACCGTCGCCGCCGTCGCGCCGGCGCCGGCTGAGCTTGCCGATCTTTGGGCGGACGACGACGGAGGCGACCATGATTAAGCCGGCGCTTGTTCTTCTTCTGCTCGCCGCCCCCCTCCACGCGAAGCCCCGCGCGCCGCGTCCCGGAGCCGACGAGCTTCTGCTTAAGGCGTTGGCGGGGCCCGCGACCTCGTATACGGCCGTCGAGCGGATCCAGGTGTTCCTTCCGGGCAAGAAGCCCAAGGCCATGACGGTGGCCGTCTCGGGTTTGCCCGGCGGCAAGGTCCGACGCGCGACCGCCGCCGGACGGCGCAAGTCGCCCGGACTCGTCGAGCTGCGCCTCGAGGACGAACCCGCGGCCAAGGGCCTTTCGCGTCTGCATTCGCTTTATGAACTGAGCGTCTCCACCGGCGGCGTCGTCGCCAAGCGCAAAACCTGGAAGGTCGAGCTACGGCTCAAGCCGGACAACCGGCTTCGCCGCGTCTTGTGGATCGATCGCGAAAGCGGCCTGCTCATGAAGCGCGAGACCTACCGGACGGACGGTTCTTTGGCGCGACGCGAGCGGTTGAGCAAGCTGACCTTGCCCGCCGTCGTCGATCCCGCGGCCTTGGCCGGCGCGGCGGCTCGCAAGCCTTGGGCGCCCGCCGGGTTCTTTCCGGCTGCGGGCGGGGCGTTTACCAACGGCCTTGAAAGCTACACGGTCAAAGACGGCCGCGTGACCGGCGACCTCGCCGAGGACGACGCGGCGCGCGTGCTCGAACCGGCGGGACGGTGAGCCTCTTGATGGAAACCGAGCGCCCGCGAGAAAAGCTGGCGCGACGCGGCCCCGAGGCGCTCACCGACGCCGAGCTCGTGGCGGTGATCCTGGGCGTCACCGAGCGCCGCGCGGAGGCGATCGTGCGTGAAAGTCCGGCTCGCGGCCGCGAGGGAGCGCTCGAGGAGTACGCGCGCCGGCGCCGGGCCTTCGATCCGCGCCCGGTCGTCGACGGCGCGCGCGCCGCCGCCGGGCTCGTGCCCGGGGAGGTGCGCTGCGCGCGCAAAGAGCACTTCCTCGTTCTGTGCCTCAACGCGCGGCGTCAACTTCTTCGCATCGAGACCGTGTCGGTCGGCACGCTGTCGGCCTCGCTCGTGCACCCGCGCGAGGTGTTCGCCCCCGCGATCAGCCACGGCGCGGCCGCCATCGTCGCCGTTCACAACCACCCGTCGGGCGATCCCTCCCCGTCCGCCGAAGACCGGGAAGCCACGCGGCGCCTGCAGCGCGCGGGCGAACTGCTCGGAATTCCTCTGGCCGATCACGTGATCGTGAGCGAATCCTCCTTTTTCAGCTTCCGCGAAAGTGGGATACTGTAGCCCATGCTTGCGGTCCTCATGCTTTTCCTCATCCCGGTCGGCGGCGGGATTCCCGCCGGCGTGCTGCTCGCCAAGCAGTACGCCATCGGCTGGCCCGTCACGGCCGTCCTCTACTTCGTCTCGGACGTGATCCTGGCCCTCGCCTTCGAGCCGGTCCTGCGCCTGCTCGTCGAGCTCGGCAAGAAGGTCGAGTTCGTCGCGCGCGTGGCCGCTTCAATGACGGCGATGATGCACAAAACCGCCGCTTTGTACGGAGGCGTCGGCGCCGGCCCTTTCACTCTGATCATGATCGCCTTCGGCGTCGACCCGATGACCGGCCGCGCGGCGGCGCTCGCGGCGGGGCACGGCTTCGTCGCGGGCTGGGCCATCGCGATCACGGGCGACATGATGTACTACGGCGTCATCGCGTTCACGACGCTTAAGCTCAACGGCTACTTCAAGGACCCCAACACGACGATGCTCATCGTGCTCGGCGGCATGATCATCGTCCCCATTCTGGTCCGCCGCGCGAAATTGGCATACTCTCAGAGGTGAGGCTCCTTCTAATCGGCGCGGCGGTTCTGCTCGCGGGCTGCGACACCTATCATTACCTGTCGGGCACGATCCACGAAGACGCCCGCCGGCCCGTGCAGGCGATGAAGCACTACGAGTCCTTCCTCTCCTCACGGCCCAAAGATCCGCGCTCCTGCGAGGTGCGTCTGCGCGCCGCCGAGCTGTACCGCCGGACCTTCGGCCGCTGTGAAGAAGCGCGCGCTCACTACGAGGCCGCCGCGCGCGACTTCCCCAAGCAGCGCCAGTGCGTCGAGCGCGCGAAGCTCGGCCTGCTCCTGTGCCCCGATTACCTTCCCACCGAGCCCGGCCGCACCTGGGTGTACGTCGACAGCGCCAGCGGCGGACGCGCGATGCGCCAGGAGTCCGAGGCCCTGGTCTCCTCCGGCACGATCCAGTCCGGCCTTTTCGCGGGTAAGAAGCGCATCTTCGTCAAAGAGGAGCGCTACGAGAAGGCGGACTGGGCCGTGTGGCGCATCGACAAGGACGGCCGCGAACCCGTCCTGCGCTACCCGTACAACGAGGCCTCGACCTGGACGGTCAAGCGCGGAAAAACGACCGTCGAGTATCTCGTCGCGGCGTCCTCGGTCGCGGTGACGGTGAAGGCCGGCACCTTTTACGGCTGCGTGAAGATGCGCGAGCGCGATCTGAAAAACAAGACCTCGTGGAAGTACGACTATTACTGCCCCGGCGTGGGCAAGGTGAAGACCTCGGTGGCCGGCCCCGGCTACGAGAACTCGAACACGGAGCTGCTCCGGTTTGGTAAAATAGACTAGCTTCTCCGTCGACGATGAAACTCCCCCGCCCCCTGTCGCACTCGTCCATCACCCTCTTTAACGAGTGCCCCCAGAAGTACAAGTTCAAGTACGTCGACAAGATCCCCGAGAAGCCGCGCCACTTCTTCTCCTTCGGCCAGAGCGTCCACTTGGCGCTCGAGTATTTCTACGGCCCGAAGGAGCCCAAGGCGCCGAGCCTCGAAGACCTGCTCAAGCATTACCGCGAGATCTGGGTGAAGGGCGGCTACAAGGACGAGAACCACGAGGC
>JAYTIP010000055.1:0-5658 GCA_043731745.1 Elusimicrobiota bacterium
AAGGCGCTGCGGACCTTCACCGGCCACACGAACGCGATTTTGGGCGTCGCCCTGTCGCCCGACGGGCGCCGGATATTGTCGGGCGGCGAGGACCGGACCGCGCGGCTGTGGAACGCGGACACCGGCGAGACCTTGCGCGTCATCCACGGCCATCAGGGCGACCTGTGCTGCGTGGCTTTTGCGCTTGGCGGAAGCGCCGCGCTCACCGCGAGCGACGACGGCCTGATGAAGGAGTGGCCGTTGACCCTCTCCTCCGAGCGCGTCGGCGACCTCGCCCATCCGCGCCCGCTCGTGCGTCCCGTCGCCCGCGAAGACGCCGCGCAAACCGCTAAGTCCGAGCTCGGCAAGCGTCTGTTCTTCGATAAACGGCTCTCGGATGGAACCGTTTCCTGCGCGACCTGCCATGACCCCGCGAAGGGCTGGACGGACCAGCGCCCCGTGTCGCGCGGAGTCCACGGCCAGAACGGGCGGCGCAACGCGCCTTCGATCGTCGACGCCGGCACCTACCCCGTGCTGCTCTGGGACGGCCGCGCGCATCTGCTCGAGGAGCAGGCCATGATTCCGATCGGAGAGTCGATCGAGATGGGCCCGTCGACGGCGGCGGCCGTCGGCGCGATCTCGAAGGTGCCGGGGTACGCCCCGTTATTCGCGAAAGCGTTCGGCGACGACGAGGTCACCTTGGAGCGCATCGTCGCGGCCATCGCGGCCTTCGAGCGGAGCCTGACGAGCGCGCCGTCGGCGTACGACCGCTGGCAAGGGGGAGATGCCTCCGCGCTGACGCCCCAGCAGGCGCGCGGCAAGGACTTGTTCTTCGGCAAGGCAAGCTGCTTCGCCTGCCACTCGGGCCCGCACTTAAGCGACTTCCAGTTCCACAACATCGGGGTGACGGGGCCCGATCACGGGCGCGGCGTCCTCAGCGGGGACAAGCGCGACGACGGCGCGTTTCGCACGCCGACCGTGCGCAACCTCGCGCGCACCTTCCCGTACATGCACGACGGTTCGCTGAAGACCCTCGAGGAGGTCGTGGAATTCTACGACCGGGGGGGGAACGCGCCTAAGCGTTTCGACTTCGAGATCCAGCCCTTGGGGCTCACGGCGGACGAGAAGAAGGACCTCGTCGCTTTTCTGCGCGCGCTCGACGGAGAGCTGCCGCGCGTGTCGCCGCCCGTCCTGCCTTAGCCCTTTTTAGGGGATCGAGCGGGCCAGGCGGAAGCCGTTGTAGTCGTGGCGATGGTTCGGGTCGCAGGCCAGGCGGTAGGACGCGCGCAGGAAGCCGCCGTCGGTGCGCCACGAGCCGCCGCGCTTGGTCACGTCGTTCTCGCCCTGGATGTCGGTTCCCGAAACCCACGCGCTGCCGTCCGTCGGCGCGCCCGCGTAAGAGCGGTGGAAAGAGTCCTCGACCCACTGCCACACGTTGCCGGCCATGTCGCACAGACCGTGCGCCGTGTTGCCCGAGGTCTTCGAGCAGACGGGCCAGGTGGTCTTGCGACCGCAGCCGTCGCCGCCCTCGTCCATGACCGCCTTGTCGCAGGTCGCGGCGTCGTCGCCCCACGGATAGCGCTGAGCCTTGCCGCCGCTGCGGGCCGCGTACTCCCACTCGGACTCGGAGGGTAGGCGTCCGCCGGCCCACTTCGCGAAGTCGCGGGCCTGGCCGATCTCGAGACAGACGACGGGCTGGTTATCGCCCTGCGCGGAGGCGGGCAGGTTTCCCTTCACCCACGCCTTGCCCGCGTAGACGAAGCAGGTGCCGTCGGAGGTGTGCGCGGGCGTGCAGGCGCCGCCGGCCACGCAGGCCTTGTACTGCTTGAAGGTGACGAGGGTCTTCGCCATTTCGAAGGTTTTGACGGAGACCTTGTGCACGGGCTTGGGCCATGCCACGTCGGCGTCGTTGGTGCCCATCTGGAAATCGCCGCCGGGGATGCGGACCCATTCGATGCCGGCCTTGCCCGCCGTCACCTGGACGGGAACCGAGGGCGCGGGCTTCGAGGGCGCTGCGGCGGGCTGCTTGGCGCGCTGCGCCGAGAGCGCGTCCTTGCGGCGCACGGTGTAGCTCTCCCACTCAAGAGAACGCTTCGTGGCGAAAGCGGCGGCGGCGGGAACGTCGCGACCGAGCTGCCTCCAGTTTTCGGCCTTCTCTTCGGCCGACGAATCGCCCGCGTCGAACTTGAACGCGTCGTCGAGAAGGCCGAGCTGGGCGGGGTTCAGGCCCTCGCGCGCCATTCGGGGAATCGCCAGAGGAGGGGTTGGAACGATGGCCTGGGCCAGTAGAATCTGTTCATCGGCGCGGGCCGCGACGCCGGTCAGGAGAAAAGCGCACACCAAAAAACCATTGGCCAGGCGGTTGGTCATCATCTTCGTAGTATAGCCCTCGGACCCGGTCCGGTCAAGGGAGTAAAATCGCGCGAAGGCGGGCGGTTTCGGCCCTCAGTTTGGCGGTGTCGCGGTCGATGTCGGCGAGCTGCTGGGAGCGCGGTCCGTCCACCTCCAAGCCGGGGAGGTGGGCGCGCAATTGAGAGATCAAGGTCTGGGTCTCGACGGACAGCTGGTCCAAATTCTCCGACTCCCGGATGGTCAGGCACGCTTTCCACGGATAGCCCAAGTCGATCCACATGCGGGTGGCCTCGCGATAGGCGTCGGCCTGCTGCCAGGCGGGGGCGTATCGGATTGCCGCGGTGAAGCGACGCGCGAGGTCGACGGCTTGGAGCGGTCGCGGCCCCGCGACCACGCGGTCGACGCCGCGGCGCAGCTCGTCGAGCGGATCGGGGGCGCTCCAACCCGGCATGGCGGCCGTGACGGCGGGCGCGGGCGAGCGGTCGTGGAGCTGTTCGAGGGAGTTCAGCGCCTGGATGTCCTCCGGATTGAGCGCGATCGCGCGACGAAGGCTTTCGGCGGCGTGCCGTTCGTCGTCGAGCTCGAGCCAGATCCGGGCGCTGAGCCGGTAGGCGGAGCCCCTCGCCCAGGACGGAGCGCGGCCCGCGGCGGCGAAGGCTCGCTGAGCGTACGACGCGTCGCGTTCGAATCGGACCATGTCCCACAACGCCTCGAGATCGTCGGCCGACGACTGAAGCGCGAGCTTGAGCTCGCCTTCGGCTCCTTCTTTGTCGCCGAGGTCCCAGCGTATCTCGGCGGCGAGGCGGTGCGCTCCCGCCTTCTGAGCGGCGGCGAGCGCTTCGCGCGGACGCTGTCGCACGGCGAGGGCGAGGCCGCGCAGAGATTCGAGGTCGGCCGGATCGGCGCGCTTGAACGCTTCCTCCGCTCCGGCGTAATCCCCGACGGCCAACCGGGCGAACCCCGCGTCGCGGTCGCCCGCGGTCCGGATCGCGAGCCAGTTGTCGTTTTGGTCCTTGGCGACCTCGGCCATGACTTCGCGCGCGGCGGGGTCGTCCTTCGCGCGCGCGGCGTTGGCGCGCGCGCCGCGGTCGTCCCCGAATTGAAGTTGTATTTTCGCGAGCGAAACGAACGACTGCGTGCTGGCTGAGGCGCCGATCTCGCCCGCGTCCGTAACGACGAGCGGCTTTTGGCCGCGCTTCTTGAGAGCCCTCGCCGTCGCCGGCGGCGGCTCGCGGCGCGCGACGACGAGCCTGGGCGCGAACGACTGGAGAAGCCCGTCGAAAACTTTCCCTCCGTCGATCGAGTAGGAGACGACCAGGACGCCGGGCCCCAAGGTCTCTTCGAAACGGTCGCGAAAACGCGCGTCCTTCTCGCCGTCCTCAAGAAAGAGAACCTTGTCCGGGGACGGCGCCGGGGAGGCGGCGCTCGCGCAGAGGGGTGCCAACGCGAGCGCGACGAGCCAGGCCTTCACCGCTAACGGCTGGCGAAGTCGGAGGCTTTAGGAAGAAGCGGAGCGACGGGGCTGTCCTTCACGCCCTTGAGCTTCTCGATCAGCTTCTCGCCGAGCGTCGCGTCGATGGACTTCGCGTACGCGGGCTTGAGCGCTTCGACGAACGACGCCTGCGCGGCCTCGCTGAGGAATACGGGACGCACGCCCTTGGCCTGCATCTCGCGCTTGGAGATCTCGTTGAGCTCGATGGTCTGCGCGCGCTCGATGCGGCCGCTCTCGCGCGACGCGCGCGCGAGCAGGTCCTGATACTGCTTGGGCAGCCCGTCGTAGAATTTCTGATTGATGTAGGTGACGCTGACGAGGTACGAGGCGCCGGCGAGGTTGAAGTTCTTGTACTTCTTCTGCAGGCCCGCGCGCTCGAAGTTGCGCCAGGTGATCAGCACCGCGTCGAGCTTGCCCTCGGCGGTGAGCGGCAAAATGCGGTGGCGGTTGTGCTGGACGGGGACGACCGTGGCGCCCAGGCTCTCGAGCCAGGCGGTCTCGACGGCGTCGCCGTAGATGCCGACCTTGAGGCCTTTGAGATCGGCGGGAGCGCGGAGCTCCTTGTTCACGGTGGCCACGCCGCTAGCGCCGCCGCTGTAAGTGAAGGACAGCCCCACGAGGCCCTTATTCTTGAGGTCGCCGAGCATTTCGTTGCCGACGGGCCCTTCGAACACGCCCTCGAGATGGCGATAGCCGCGGAATAAGTAAGGGGCTTCGAAGGCCATCATCTTCGGATCGATGGGGGAGATGACGTTGGTGAAGGAGTGTCCCATCTGGGCCTCGCCCTTGGACACCGCGGCGGCGATGGCGGCCGGGGCCTTCGCCTCGGCGGCGTCGCCCAGCGCCTCGCGCTCGGCGGTCACGATCTCGACGGCGATGGCACCCTTGCTCTCGGTCTCGACGGTCTGCTTGAAAGCCTTGGCCGCCTCCTCGAAGTAGTCGAGGTTCGGATGGCCCAGGAGCCACTTGATCTTATATTGGGGTTGCGCGGCGTGGAGGGGGATGGAGAACGCGAGCGACGAAACGGTCAGCAGGCCCGCGAGAAGAGGAAGTTTTCGAGTCATGGAGCCTCCGCGAATTAATTTGTAGTGTAACAGGAATATGCGGGGTTATCAAGGGTGGATGACGGCGCTGGCCCTATGCTTTTTTTCGCCCGTTTTCGCGGCCGGGTGGACCGACGGCGACTCTCTGAAGACCTGCCGAGCCCTCGCCCTCTCTGACCCGTCGCAATGCGCCGGGGCCCACCCGCTGTGCGGGCACTTCTACCTGCAGGGCGTGTTCGCCAAGGAGCGGACGCAGAAAGCCTGCGAGGCGATGCTCGCGTCCGAGCACGGCGCCATCGCGGCGCCGGCCGGCGCCAAGGCGTGCGCCGCTCTCGTTCGCCGAAAGCCCGCCAAGGCCTGCGCCATTCTGCGCGCCGAGGTCAAAGACACCCCTTCGTTCTCCCTGAAAACCTGCGACGACGACTTTCGCATGTTCCTGGGGGAACCCGGCGTCTGCGCGAAGATGCCCGCCGACGCCCAGGACTTCTGCCGCGGCGTCGCGGCGTTGCGCCGGAAAAAGAAGGACCTGTGCCTCGCCGAGCCCTATTGCCGCGCGCTGACCGAAGGCGGCGGCGGCGCATGCGCCGCCATTGATATCCGTAACCAGGAGAAACCCCGATGACCCGGATAGTCCTCGTTCTCGCCGTCCTCGCTCAAGCCTGCGCGTCGGACCACACCGCGCTGAAGACTCCGAAGTGGGTCAACCGCGGCAGCGGCGTTTTCACGGAGAAGGGCGAGGGCGTGCTGTACGGCGTGGGCAGCGCCGCCACGGCGGAGGCCGCCGACGCGGCC
>JAYTIP010000056.1:0-13477 GCA_043731745.1 Elusimicrobiota bacterium
TACTGGGGACATGAGGCTTTTCCTCGTCCTAGCGCTGATCCCGGCCGCGGCGTTTGGCGCCGTCGTCGCGGAAGTACCGGGCGCGCGCCCCGTCGCTCCGGTTTCAGGACTCATCCTGACCGGCACGAGCCTTTCCGGTTCCTCCCCGATTTTGTCGCTGTCCGTCCCGCAGAACGGCGCGAGCCTCATCGTTCCCGACGCGCCGAAGCTCATCCTGCCCGACCCGATCAAGCTCGCCGCGCCGACCTCGCTCATTGTGCCGGCCGCGCGCGCGCTGACGCCGGAAGAGCTCAACCCCGAGAAGCCACTCGCGGGTGAGGCGCTCACGCGCCTGAGCGACTCCTTGACCGGCGGCGAAGGGGCCCGCGAGAAAAGCGGCTCCGAAAACAGCCCCGGAGCACTCAAGGCCGCGTTCGACGGTTCGAAGATTCCGGCCGACGACGACTCGCGTACCCTTTCAGCCGCGTTCTTCGCGACGCCCGCCGAAGGCCCGGCCCTTCACGCCGTCGCGACGACGGCGCGCCGCCTGTTCGCCCGCCTGCTCCCCGCGTTCGAGAGGCCGGTGACCTCGAAGGTCCGCTTCGACGAATCGCGCCGCCCCGTCACCGGTCACACCTGGACGAAGGAAGAGGGCCATGCGATCGAGCTCGTGCCCGAGCCCGCGGATTCCCACGGCGAAGTCGCCACCGCCTTCGGCATGGAGGGCATGACGCGCGTGCAGCGCAAGATCGAGCGCCTGATGATCATCGGACACGAGCGCGCGCATGTGGTCTTCGACGACGCCGTCGGCCGCAGCGACCAGCACGCGCCGGATTCCGCGTACTCAGCCATGACCGAGGGATTCGCCGTCACCCTTGAACGCGCGCTCATCGACCGCTTGATGGCCGACCCGCTCGGCTGGGGTCTGGGCCCGCGCGACGCCGCCGATCTTCTCGCCATCAAGTCGGCGCGCGAGACCTGGCTCGCGGCCTTCGACAACCACTACTCCGAGGGCTTCACCCCGTGGGCCGCGGCTCAGAAGCGCGGCGGCGACGAGGGCATCCTCGCGTTCCTGTCCAAGCTGTCCGCGCGTCGCATGGCCGACATCAAGCGCTCCGATCCCGCCTACCAACTCGCCGCGCACGATCCCGAACTGCTCGTCGCCTACTTGGGCCGCGACGCCTCGCATCCGATGCGCGCCGGCCTCGAGGCGTACGCGAGGGCCGCTTCCGGCGAGGAATTAACGGCCGAGGAAGCGAAGGCCGCGTCAGCCGCCATCGAGGCCGCAGGCCCCGAAGGCCGCCGCCGCGTCTTCGACCGGACGATGCGCGTCGACTTGGCGATTCGGGAGGAAGGCGGCCCGCCGTCGCCCGAGCGCGCCTTCGCTCTCGCGCGCCTGAGCCCCGCCGGAGCTTCGGAACTCGCCGCGTATCTCGCCGCGACTTCCGCGAGCGCGGGCTTCGAGCGTCTGATCGGCTCTCGCGGCCCGGGCCCGCGCCTCAACGCGGTCGTCAACGGCGCCGAGAAATTGCCCTTCACCGAGGCCGACCACGCCACCTGGCTATCGAAGATGATGGACTTCCTGACGAAGCTGGTCTAGTTTGGTGTCAGGCCTCCCACTTTCCCACTTTTATTGGTGCAAGTAGTCAGGAAAAGTGGGAAAGTGGGAGGCCTGACACCAACAGGCGTCTAGGCGCCTTCGGGCCAGACTTTCTCGAGTTCGTCGTCGTCGAAGCCGAAGTGGTGCGCGAGCTCGTGGCGCAGGGTGAGGCGGATCTCCTTTTGAAGTTCCTCGATGCTCCCGACCGCGTCCTCCAGGTTCCACTGGTACAGATAGACCTTCGCGGGAAGCTCGCCGCTCGCCTGGCCGCCGACGAAATCCTCGCGCTCGGGGCCGCAGTACAGACCTAACAGATCGGTCGCGTCGTCCTCGTCGCCGTCCTCGAGGTCGTCGGCCTCTTCGCCCGGCTCGTCCTGGACCTCGACGGTGACATTGGTGAGGAGATCTCGAATCTCGGCGGGGATGCGGGCGAACTCAGCCTCGACCATCAGGCGGAACTTGGCCGGAGAGACGCGGACTTCTTTCACTTAGGCGATCGCGCCGGCTTTCTTGAGCAGGTCCAGGCAGGCGGCGTTGGCTTCGCGCGTGATCTTGCCTTCGTCGGCGTTCACGAGCGTCCCGTTCTCGACGACGACATGGCCGTTGACGATGGTCCACTTGGTGCGATGGCCCGCGCCGCAGAACAGGAGCGAGGCGACGGGATCGCCGGCGGAGCCCGCGTAGTCCAGACGCTGAACATCGAAGATCGCGAGGTCGGCGGCCTTGCCCGGGGCGATTTGGCCGATGTCGTCGCGGCCGATCACGGCGGCGCCGCCGCGGGTGGCCATGCGCAGGGCGTCGCGCGCGGTCATCGAGGCCACGCCGGATTTTACGCGGTGAACGAGCATCGCCTGGCGCGCTTCGCCCAGCATGTCGGAGGTATCGTTGGACGCGGAGCCGTCGACGGCGAGGCCGACATTGACGCCCGCGTCGAGGTATTGACGCACGGGAGGCACGCCCGAGCCCAAGCGGAAATTGGACGACGGGCAATGAGCGATGCCGACTTTCGCCTTGGCCAACCGCTTGATCTCGTCGTCGCTGACATGGACCATGTGCGCGAGCCAGACATTGCTGTCCATCCAACCCAAGGACTCGATGAAGTCGATGGGGCGCAGCTTATATTTCTCGAGGCAGTACGCTTCTTCATCAAGCGTCTCGCACAGATGCGTGTGCATGCGCACGCCCCACTTCTTCGCCTGCGCCGCCGTCTCCTTCATGAGCTCGGTCGAGACCGAGAACGGCGCGCAGGGCGCCAAGCCGATCTGGATCATCGCGTACGGGCCTTTGTCGTGGTGCTCTTTGACCAGTCGCTCGCCGTCGCGCAGGATTTCTTCTTCCGCCTGGGTGCAGTCGTCGGGCGGCAGGCCGCCTTTCGAGGAACCCACCGACATCGAGCCGCGCGTGGCGTGGAAGCGGATGCCGAGCGAGCGCGCCGCGTCGATCTGCGCGTCCACGAGACCGGTTTGGCCTTTCGGGTAGAGATAGGTGTGATCGGTCGAAGTCGTGCAGCCGGTGAGAAGCAACTCGCCGAGGCCGACCTGGGCGCCGAGCGCCGCGTATTCGGGCGTCAGGTGGCGCCAGACGCCGTAGTGATAGACGAGCCAGTCGAAGAGCTTGGAGTTCTGCGCGGCGGGGGTCGCCCGGGTGAGGGTTTGGCACAAATGATGGTGCGTGTTGACCATGCCCGGGATGACGACGCAGCCGGTGGCGTCGAGCACGCGGGCGTCGTCGGGTGCCTCGAGGTTCTTGCCGACCGCCAGGATGACGCGGCCCTTCAGAAGGATGTCCGCGCCGGCGAGTTCGGTGCCGGCGTCGTCCATCGTCGCCACGCGCAGGGCGTTTTTGATGAGAAGAGGGGGGCGCACGACGAGAGTCTAGCAATTAAGTAGAATTTGGTCATGGAACCCATCCGCCTGTCGGAGCTGGCCGGGGACCTGCCGCGCCCGGGCGTGCTGTGCACGCTCGCCAAGGTGATCGGCTCCGCTCCCCAGGCCGCGGGCGCCAAGATGCATGTGTGGGCGAACGGCTTCCAGGGAACCATCGGTGGGGGAAAATTCGAGGCGGAAGTCCTGGCCGAAGCTCGTCGGGTCCTCGAATCCGAGCGTCCGGAAGCGTTTTTGAAGGAATACACGCTTTGCCGCGAGATGGGTCAGTGCTGCGGCGGCAAGGTGACGGTGTTCTTCGAGCCCCTCGCGCGCCGCAAGGCCGTGCATATTTTCGGCGCGGGACATGTCTCAAGGGCTCTCGCCTCAGTTCTCGATGAAATGGACCTTGAGGTCGCGGTGTACGACGCCCGCGCCGAGTGGGCTGACCCGGCCGCCTTCCCCAAGAACACGCGGTTACTCCGGACCGAGCCGCTGCCGCTCGCGAGGGCCGCGGGCTACGGTCCGCTTGACGCGGCGTTGGTGATGACCTACGACCATGATTTAGACCTCTCCTTAGTGGACGCCTTACTCGACAAGCCGCTCGGCTATCTCGGCGTGATCGGCTCGCTCCATAAGTCGCGCGTGTTCCGCGCCCGCTTGCCGGCGCCGCGTCGTGCTTTATGGGACGCGGGGGTACGCTGCCCGATCGGCCGCAAGATCCCGTCGAAGAACCCCAAGGCGATCGCGGTGTCGATGGCCGCTGAACTTCTCGAGAAATGGGCGTGCAAAATCCCCGCGCCGCAAAAAAAAGGAGCCGTCAAAGCATGACTCCGCGCGTCCTCCTGCTCGCCGCCGGCCACGGGCGACGCGCCGGCGGGCCCAAGATTTGGCGCGAGCACGAGGGCCGGCCGATGATCGAGGCCCAGCTCGAATTCTTAAAGAGCGTGACCGAACTCGCGCGCGTCGCGGTCTCGATTCAGGAGCCGTGGCGCGAGCGTTGTGAAACGATTTCACCGGAGGTGAAATGGGTCAGCGTCGACCCCGACGCGAGCCCGCTCGCCTCCCTCCAGGCGCTGATCCGCGCCGCGCGGGTGGAACGCAGCTTCATTTATCACGTGGACATGCCGGTGTTCGACGCGTCGATCTTCGCCAAGCTGGCGGAGTCGATCGTCGACGCGGCGCCGTCGCATCAAGAGCGGCGCGGGCACCCGGTCCTGCTCACGAGCACGACCTTGCTCGACATTCTTCAGCTCAAGCCCGACCTCGACCGGCTCGACGAGTACCTGCGTCGCAAAGGAACGGTGAGCGTCGCGGTGGACAGCGATTTGATCTTCAAGAATGACAACGGAGTCGCGGCGTGATCGACCTCGCGGTCAGGGGAACGCGGATCTACGCGCCGGAAGGTCCGCGCGAGGGAGCCGTTCTGATCGAGAACGGAAAGATCGCGGCGATCGTCAATTCAGGCGAAATCCCCAACGGCATAAAAGTCAAAGAGGCGGGCGACCTTGCGGTCCTGCCCTCGTTGGTGGACTGCCATGTGCATGTCAACGAGCCGGGCCGGACGGCGTGGGAAGGATATCTCACCGCGACGCGCGCGGCGGCGGCGGGCGGCATCGGCACGATCGTCGACATGCCGCTGAACTGCTCGCCCGTCACGACGACGCGCCGCGCGCTGAAGGCGAAGCTCGACGCGGTGAAGGGCAAGCTCACCGTGGACGCCGCGTTCTGGGGCGGCATCGTGCCGGGCAACTTCAGCGAGCTCGAACACTTGGCGGAAGACGGCGTCGTGGGTTTTAAGGCCTTCCTCACGCACAGCGGGCTCGATGCATTCCCGACTGCGACGCGCGAGGACCTCGAGGCCGCGATGCCGGTGCTCGCGCGCCTGGGCCTGCCGTTGATCGTGCACGCCGAACTCGACCCCGCGTCTGCGCCGGGCGAAGACCCTCGCCAGTTTGCGTCCTATCTGGCCTCACGCCCTCAAGAGATGGAAGTGCGGGCGATTCGTCTTTTAATCGATCTGTGCCGCAAAACCCGCTGCCGCACTCATGTCGTTCACTTATCCGCCGCCGATGCGCTTCCTGACATCGAGAAGGCGAAGGCCGAAGGCCTGCCCTTCACCGTCGAAACCTGCCCGCACTACCTGACCTTCGCCGCCGAGGAAATTCCCGCGGGCTCGACGCAGTTCAAGTGCGCCCCGCCGATCCGCTCCCAGGAAAACCGCGAGGAATTGTGGCGCGCGCTCGGCCGCGGCGTGATCGACTTCGTCGTGTCCGACCACTCACCGTGCGCGCCCGAGCTCAAGAAGTTCGAGGCCGGGGACTTCATGACCGCGTGGGGGGGCATCGCCGGCCTGCAGTTCACCTTGCCCGCGATGTGGACGGGTGCTAAGCGCCGCGGCTTCGAGCTCGAGGATGTGGTGCGCTGGTGCGCGCAGCGCACGGCCGATTTCGCGGGCCTGAAGAACAAAGGCCGTATTGAGACGGGCCGCGACGCGGACCTCCTCCTCTTCGACGACGCCGCGCTCGTCGACATCGAGCCGGGCGGCGTTCTGCACCGTCACAAAGTCACGGCGTACGCGGGCCTGCGCCTGCGCGGCGCGACGAAGGCCGCCTACCTGCGCGGCACTTTGATTTACGAAAACGGGGAATTCCCCGGCGGACGCCCCGGACGGGCGCTGCTCAAAAGGAGCGAGACATGGACTTCACCAAGCTGATCGATCTGGCCTCTGCCCGCGTGGGCGGCAAGGCGCTCGAGACCAACGACGAGTTCTTCGCGCCGATGGGCAACCTGCTCAAACCCGCGAAGGCGGTGTGGCTCGCCGACAAGTACACGACGAAAGGCAAATGGATGGACGGCTGGGAGTCGCGCCGTCGCCGCACGCCGGGCTACGACTGGTGCGTGATCAAGCTCGGCCTGCGCGGCGTCATCCGGGGTGTGAACGTGGACACCTCGTTCTTCACGGGAAACTTCCCCTCGCACGCGAGCCTCGACGCGCGAGACGGCAAGGGTGCCTGGGTGGAAATTCTTCCGAAAACGGAGCTCAAGGGTAACGGGGACAATTTTCTTCCGGTGAAGTCGGACAAGGCCTACGATCACGTCCGCCTCAACATCTTCCCCGACGGCGGCGTCGCGCGCCTGCGCGTGTTCGGCGAGGTCTCGCCCGACTGGGCGAAAATGCCCAAGAAGTCGCTCGTCGACCTCGTGGCCGTCGAGAACGGCGGCCTGCCCCTGCTCGCGAGCGACGAGCATTACTCGCACCCGCAGAACCTGATCATGCCGGGCCGTTCCAAGAACATGGGCGACGGCTGGGAGACCAAGCGCCGGCGCGGCCCCGGCTGGGATTGGGCGATCCTCAAACTCGGGGCGCCAGGTCAAATCCGTAAGATCGAAGTCGACACCAACTTCTTCAAGGGTAACTACCCCGACTCCTGCATGCTCGAGGGCGTCTATAAAATCGGCGCCGCCGGCGCCGAGCTTGCCGACGAGTTCACGGCCTGGGTGCCGATCCTTCCGCAGACCAAGCTGCAGGCCCACAAGCGCCAGTATTTTCAGAAGCAAATCGTCGCGCACGGTCCCGTCACCCATGTGCGCCTGAACATCTACCCGGACGGAGGCGTCTCGCGCCTGCGTCTCATCGGAGTCCGCTCATGAAAACCCTGCTTGCTTTCGTTCTTCTTGCCGCGCCGGCGTCCGCTCGCGTCATCGAGCCGTCGACTTTGAAAGCCTGCGTGAAGTGGAGCCGGGAGATTCCCGACATCAAGGCCGCGGGCTCCGGGCGATTTTCCTCGGTCGAACGCGTCGACGGCGCGGGCCCGTACGCGGGCTGCGACGTCGTCACTCAAACCGAGACCTTCGGCGTGGGCTGGCTCATGCGCGCGTGGATGAAGCAGGGCGTGTTCACGGCTTGCGGCGAGCGCCTGGGCGGCTACAGGGTCAACTACAAGGGCGAGGAATGGCAGGCGAAGGTCGTCGTGGGCTTGAGCTCGTTTCTGAGCAAGAACCCCGAGGCGCTCGCGAAGATCCGCACCTGCGTGCCGCCCGTCGTCCAGACTCCCGCCCCCGTGATCGCGCCGGCGGTCATCGTCGCGCCGCTCACACCGGCCCCGGCGACGCCCGCCCCCGTCGCTTCGCCGGCGGCCGCGCCGGAGACCTCGACCGCCCCCTCTCCCGGCGCGCCGGTCAAGACCGACAGCATCTCCCAGCCCGCCGTGGCCCCCGTTCACACGGCGACGGAGCTGACGCCAAAATGACCTTGGCCGAGTTCAACGCCCTCGACTCCGCGAGCGCGAAGCAAGAGCTTCTGCGCTGTTGCGGGTGCGGGCGATGGGCCGACGGCGTCGCCACGGCGCGTCCGTTCAAGGATAAGGAGAGCCTGTTCGCCGCAGCCGACGCCGCGTGGGCGCAGACCGCCGAGAAGGAATGGCTCGAGGCGTTCTCACATCATCCGCGCATCGGCGGCAAGGACGCTTTGCGCGAGAAGTTCGCCGCCACCAAATCCTGGGCGCAGGGCGAGCAGGCGGGGGCGGCCGCCGCCAACGAAGCGACGCTCGACGCGCTCGCCGCGGGCAACGAGGACTACGAGGCGAAGTTCGGCCACATCTTCATCGTCTGCGCGACGGGAAAGAGCGCCGCCGAGATGCTCGATTTGCTGAAATCACGCTTGCCCAACGACGCGCGCTCCGAAATCAGACTGGCCGCCGCCGAGCAGCACAAGATCACGAAGATCCGCCTGGAGAAACTCATCCCATGAGCTCGATTACGACCCACATTCTCGACACCGCCTCCGGCCGCCCGGCTTCGGGCGTCACCTTGCTGCTCGATCAGGCGCGCGGCGGGGGGTGGCACACCGTCGGCCGAGGCTCGACCGATCTCGACGGCCGCTGCAAGACCTTGCTCAAGGACGGCAAGCTCAAAAAGGGAACCTATCGCCTCACCTTCGGCGTCGCGGCCTACTTCAAGCGCACCGGCCAGACGGCCTTTTACCCGTCGGTCTCCGTCGTCTTCACCGTGCGCGACTCCCGCCACCATCACGTGCCCCTGCTGCTCTCGCCGTGGGGCTACTCGACCTACCGGGGCAGCTAGGACGGCGCGGTGAACATCCTGGGGCTGTCGTGCTACTACCACGACAGCGCCGCTGCCTTGGTGCGCGACGGGCGCGTGATCGCCGCCGCCCAGGAGGAGCGCTTCTCGCGTAAGCGCCACGACGAGGCGTTCCCGATCGAAGCGGTGCGCTACTGCCTGAAGGAAGGCGGCATCGACGCCTCCCAGATCGACCTCGTCGTCTTTTACGACAAGCCCCTGCTCAAGTTCGAGCGGCTGCTGCGCTCCTACCTCGCCTTCGCGCCGTCGGGCCTGCGCTCGTTCGCCACGGGCGTGCCGCAGTGGATCAAGCGTAAACTGTGGATGAAGGAACTGATCCGCGAGGCGCTCGACTTCAAGGGCGAGGTCCTGTTCACCGAGCATCACGAGTCGCACGCGGCCTCGGCCTTCTATCCGTCGCCCTTCGACGAAGCCGCGGTGCTGACGATGGACGGCGTCGGCGAGTGGGCGACGGCCAGCATCGGCAAGGGCGCGGGCAACAAGCTCGATCTGCTGCGCGAGCTGCACTTTCCGCACTCGCTCGGCCTGCTGTACTCGGCGTTCACCTATTACACGGGCTTCAAGGTCAACTCCGGCGAGTACAAGGTCATGGGCCTGGCGCCGTACGGCGAGCCGAAGTATGCGGCGTTGATCCGCGACACCCTGCTCGACTTGAAGGACGACGGCTCCTTCCGGATGGACATGTCGTACTTCGATTACGCGGCCGGCCTCACCATGACGAACGCGAAGTTCGACCGCCTGTTCGGCGGCCCGCCGCGCAAGCCGGAGTCGCCGCTCACCCAGCGCGACATGGACCTCGCCGCCTCCGTGCAAAGCGTGTGCGAGGAAGTGATGGCGCGCATGGCGAGACACGCGCGGACGGTGACCGGCTCGAAGAACCTTTGCTTGGCGGGGGGCGTGGCGCTTAACTGCGTGGGCAACGGCAAGATCATCCGCGCGGGAATCTTCGATAAGGTCTGGATCCAACCCGCCGCGGGCGACGCGGGCGGGGCGCTCGGCGCGGCGTTGTTCGCTTGGTACGCCGTTTTGGGAAAGCCGCGCGCCGTCGACGGCATTCGCGATTCCCAGCAGGGTTCTTTGCTCGGACCGTCCTTCTCCGACGGCGAGATCGAATCGTATTTAAAGGCGAAAGGCGCGCCCTACCGGCGCATGGAGAGCGTCGCGAAGGAAACCGCGGCCTTGCTCGCCGCGGGCAAGGTCGTGGGCTGGTTTCAGGGGCGCATGGAGTACGGACCGCGCGCGCTCGGTGCGCGCAGCATACTCGGCGACCCGCGCGATCCGTCGATGCAGTCGCGCATGAACCTGCAGATCAAGCACCGCGAGTCCTTCCGCCCGTTCGCGCCCGCCGTGCTCGCCGAAAAGGCCGCCGACTGGTTCGACCTGAAGGGCGAGAGCCCCTACATGCTCGTCACCGCGCCGGTGAAGGAAAGCCGCCGCGTAGCGGAATCGACGGAGCACGCCCGGCTCTTCGGCATCGAGCGGCTCAATCACCCGCGCTCCTCAATACCCGCCGTCACGCATGTCGACTACTCTGCCCGCCTCCAGACCGTGACGCGCGAGGCCAACGCGCCGTTCTATGATCTGCTCAAGGCCTTCGACGCGGCGACGGGCTGCCCGGTGCTCGTCAACACCTCGTTCAACGTGCGCGGAGAGCCGATCGTCTGCCGTCCCGACGAGGCGTACGCGTGCTTTCGCCGTACCAAGATGGATTACCTCGTGCTCGGCTCCTTCCTGCTCGACGCGGCGTCCCAGCCCGTCGTGTCGGAGAATATCGAATGGAAAACGACCTACAGCCCCGATTGATTCCGGTCGACGCGGCCGAAGCGGAAAGGCTCGCCCTGCGCGGCTTCGGCGTGGGCCTGGCGATTCTTTTTTTCCTCGTCGAGTGGCGCACTCGCGCTCGCGGCGGCGCGACCATGTCCTTCGCCTGGGCCGGCGGCGCGTGTTTAGCGCTGGCGCTCGCCTGGCCCCGCCTGTTCCGCCCCATCTACCGGGTCTGGATGCCGGTCGTCGGCGTATTGGCGCGGATCAACCTCTGGCTGATCTGTGGAATTCTCTACTATCTCGTGGTGACGCCCTACGGGCTGTTCCTGAGACTCCTCGGCTTCGCCCCGCTCGAGCTCAAGCTAAGAGAGAAGGACAGCTACTGGGTGGAGAAGCCGGAACGCGATCCGGCGGAGTCGGCGCGGAGCATTTCTTAGGAGGCGCGATGGAGACGCTCAAGGAGCTGTGGAAGTACATGAAAAAGCGAAAAGCGCTTTTCATCGCGCCGCTCCTGCTCGCTTTGCTCCTACTAGGCGCGCTCCTGTTCCTCGCGGCGTCGCCGGTGGCCGCGCCCTTCGTCTACACTTTATTCTGAGCTAGGGCTTCGGCGCGGGCGGCGGAGGCGGATTAAGCAGCGACTTTACCACGCTCCAGACCTCGCGGCCGGTCGCGAAGGCGACGATCGCGAAGCCCGCCATGCCGAGCGCGAAGAAAAACGGCGCGTAGAGCGAGGTGCCGAGCGCGAGCGCCATTCCCGTCATCAGCGCCTGCAGCACGAAGCCTCGACCCATGAGGGCGGGGCCGGTCGCGGGGGACTTCTCGAGGCGGAAGATCGCGGTGAACAGCGCGGTCATGGCACCCGTGGCCATGAGTGCGGCGGTGCCGACCGACAGCATCGTCGTCGCCGCGGGAAGGAAGGCGACGGCTCCAACGGAGAGGCCGAAGGCCATGGCGATCGCGGGGAACGCGCCGATGACGCGATCGGCGGGCGTCGTGGCGGGATCGACGAATTTGGCGGCGAAGGCGGCCTGCGCGAGAGCGGCGGTCGCCAGAGCGGCCGTGAGCGGCGTCAGCGCCGCGGCGGAGGTGCCGAGGAAGGCGACCTGGGTCAGGTCGAGCAAGGTGAAGGCGGCGGCGCCCGCGATGGCACCGTGGCTCAAGGCCCCGGAGAAAACGGCGCCGGCGTTGGCGGGCGCGCCGTCCTTTCCGCGAGCCGACCAAAGGCCGAACAGCGCGCCCAAGACGGCGGCGATCGCCACGGCGAGGGGGGAGTAGTTGCTGACGAGCGCCATGGCGCCGGGCTCGACGACGCGCTGGACGGGGCCGGAGGCGGCCAAGGCGATGCCCGGATGGGCGATCCAGATTCCGGCGGCGAGCGCCGCGCGGCCGAGGAAGGAGCGACGCGGATTGGCCGCCGGTGTGACGACGGCGTCGACCTCGCCCGTATGGGCGGCGGAGCCGTCGAAGGTCGCATCGAGCTTGGCCGGCTTCTCATCGGAGACGCTCGCGGCGGAGGTCAGGACGGAGAGGGGAGAGGCTTGCGTTTTTGCGTTCAAGGCGGCTCGCGCCGCGACGCCGACACTCTCAGGCGTGAGAGCGGCAGGTTTCACCGCGAGAGGCGTCAGAGCCTGAGGCGCTGCGGCGACGGTCAGAGAAATGGGCGCGAGAGCGGCGGGCGCGTCGAGCGCGATGGCCGGCGTGATCGACGGGGCGGACAGCGTCGGGGTCAGGCTGAGCGAAGAAAGCGGGGAAACGAGAGACGCCGCGCCCGGGGTGACGCCGACGGGAACGATCGGCGTCGCGAAGGAGCCTGCGGGAGCGTTTACGCGGACCTCGACCTGGGCGGAGGCGGAGAGAGTGATAAGGGCGGTCGCGAGGGCGGCAAAATACCGGGCTTTCGTCATCCCACTATCATAGCGGCTGGGCGCTTCCGGGAGCAGGAGCGAACGGCCCTGCCGCGAGCGGCAATGGTCCTAGCTGGAAACGCCCCGTGGGACCCGGTGTCGGTTTTAGGGCTTTTCAGCGGCCAGCAGACCGCGCAGGACATCGAGCTCGGCGTCGGTGTGACCGCGCATCGGTGACGGTTGACCGACGGTTTCGGTCTTGGTGTTCCAAAATTTATAGTTGAGGTGGTGTTTGGCGGCCAACGGCAAGGTCTTCATGCCTTTGGCGCTCACCTCGAGCGCTCCATCGCAGATGCAGACGTCGACTGCGCGCGTAGGCCCGACCTCGACGAAAAAGTCGGTTCCGCGAACCGCCGCAACCACGGAAGGCGTACGCACGGCGAAGCGTCGCCCCGCACGATGGGTGAGAACCGAGAGCAGGGAGCCCAGGTTTAGGCGGAAGTAGGATTTGCGCGGCGTCATGCGAGCGGGGCCGGTCAGGAGAAAACGGCCGCCGTCGATCGCGATCGTCGCCGTGCCGGAGGCAAGCCAAACTTCGGAATCGGGGAGGGCGTCGCCGGGCTTGTACTGGGCGTCGCCGCTCGTCACGGTTCCCGTCGCTGACAGTAGCCGTCCTGCCGCTGCGGCCGCGCCGGGAGTCGAAGCGAGGATCAGCGCGAGAACGGCGCGACGGGCGATCATTTGCGGCGCCCCTCGAGTATTTTAAGGAACGAGCGCGAGGCGAATTCTTCGGGCGTGAGGCCGGTGGCCGAGGCCTCGGCTTCCGTGATCGCGCCGCAGTTGCGCGCGCGTAGGAAGTAGTTGAGAAGGCCCTGTCCGGTGGCGGCGTCGTCGAAGACATCGCCGACGAGAGTGGCCTGCGCGGCTTTCTCGATGAAGTTCTTGAGCCGCGCGGTCGCGGGGGGCAGGCCGCCCAGGAAGAAGGCGTACACGGCGCCGTAGCGCGTGGGCAACTGGGCGGGGTGCAGGTCCCAGCCCTGATAAAACCCGCCGACCAAAGAGTGCATCGCGTGATCGTAGTGCAGCTTCCACGCGCGCCGCACGGCATCGACGTTCTCGCGGTCTTGCTCGGCAGACAGGTACTGGCCGGGCTCGGCGCGGTGGGGTCCCACGGGCATCACGTTGGTCGCACCGTCGGACATGTTCACGCCGGTGCCCGCGAGCGTCACCTGCATCACCTGCTTGGCGAAGTCGCACGAGGGGTGATCCATGCGCTGGTGGGTGGCGGTGATGTTGCACGAGGCGGTGTAATCGTAGGTGCCGAA
>JAYTIP010000057.1:0-7885 GCA_043731745.1 Elusimicrobiota bacterium
GATGGAAACCGCGTGCGTGCCGTCACCATCGAAGGGGCCGCCGGCACGACGGAGCGCCTGGCCTGCGACCTGTTCGCCTCCACGATGCCCGTCAAAGACCTGCTCGCCGCTTTCGACCGGGGCGTGCCGCCGAAAGCCCTCGCCGTCGCCCGAGCGCTCGAGTACCGGGACTTCATCACGGTCGGTCTGCAGGTGGACGCCCTGAAAAACGGCCCCATCAACGACACCTGGATCTACATCCACGAGCCCGGGGTGAAGCTCGGACGCATCCAGCTCTACAACAACTGGAGCGAGGGCATGATCGACGATCCCTCGAAGGTCTGGCTCGGTCTCGAATACTTCTGCGCGGAAGGAGACGAGCTGTGGCGGCGCAGCGACGCGGAGATGATCGCCTTCGCGGCCGCGGAGCTGCGCAAGATCGGTTTTCTCGGCGACGCGGCGCCGCTCGACGCCGTCGTCCTGCGCGTGCCCAAGGCCTACCCGGCCTACTGGGGCGCCTATGAGCGCTTCGGTGAAATCCGCGCGTTCGTCGATGGAATTGCGAACCTTTACCTGATCGGACGCAACGGCATGCACCGCTACAACAACCAGGATCACTCGATGCTCGCGGCGATGGCGGCCGTGGATTGCGTCGCGAGCGGAAGCGCCGACAAGAGCGCGATCTGGGCCGTCAACGCGGACGACGACTATCACGAGACGCGCGCTTGAGACGCTGGGCCCCCGCCGTCGTCGCCGCGGCCTCGTTCGTCGCCTTCGCGCCGGTCCTGCGCGACGGGTTCGTGTACTGGGACGATCCGACCTATGTCGCAGACAATCCTTGGATCCGCGGACTCACCCTCGAACATTTTCGCTGGGCGATCACCGCGACGCGCGGCGGCTTCTGGCAACCCCTGACCTGGCTGAGCTTCCAGTTCGACTACTCGCTCTGGGGCCTGAACCCCGCGGGCTTCCACGCGACGAACCTTCTGCTGCACGCGGCGGCGGCCGTCGTCTTTTATTTCGTCGCGCTCGAATTGCTGGGCGGGCGAACCAAGGCCGCGCTGCTCGCGGCATTATTCTTCGCCCTTCATCCCCTGCGCGTGGAATCGGTCGCCTGGGTCACGGAGCGCAAAGGCCTGCTGTCCGGACTGTTCTTCCTGCTCGCGGCTCTTTCCTGGCTCAAGGGCCGCGCGCGGCTCGCCTTCGGGGCCTTCTTGCTGTCGCTGACGGCGAAATCCACCGGTCTGACCTTGCCCTTCGTGCTGCTCATTCTCGAGTGCCTCCGCGCGAAGGGCCTTCCCGGCCGGCGCGCCCTGACGGCGCTCGCCCCCTTCTTCGTCGCGAGCGCCGCGGCCGCTGCGCTCACTTGGGCCGTCGCCCTCGCGGGCGGAATCGTCGTCGACATCACGCCGCTGGGCCTCGCGTGGCGCGCCGGGCGCGCGCTGTACGGGCTGTGCTTTTATCCCCTCGCGACCGCATGGCCCGCGGGCCTGTCTGCGTACTACCCTCCGAAGCCCTGGTTCGGCCGCTGGTCGTGGGAGTTCTTCGCCTGCGCGCTCGCGCCGCTCGCGGCCGCGGCGCTCTGCTGGCGCGAGCGCCGGCGCCGACCGGGCTTAGCCGCCGCCCTCGCCGCTTACACGGTCATGATCCTGCCCGTGCTCGGCTTCGTCCAGCAGGGACAGCTCTACTCCGCCTGCGACCGCTTCAGCTATCTCCCCGGGCTCTCCTTCGCCCTTCTCTTCGGCGCGGCGCTGTCGCGCGATCGACGGGCGACCGCGCTCGCCGCGGTCTGGCTCTTGGCGCTCGGAGCCGCGACCTGGCGGCAGTCCGGCGTCTGGCGCGACACCTTGACCCTGTGGACCTCGGCCCAGGAGAACGCTCCCGGCACCTTGCCGCTCGGCGAAAAAGGCGCGGCGTTGCTCAAGCTCGGACGCGTCGAGGAGGGGATCGCGCTTTTGCGCGAAGCGACGCAAGGCCCGCGACCGCAACCGACCGCGTTCGTGAATCTGGGCGCGGCGCTGAGCAAGCTCGGCCGCGAGGAGGAGGCGCGCGCGGCCTGGAGCCGCGGCCTGGCCGTTTCCCCGTCGGAGGAAATCGCCTCCCTGCTCGCCAGATCTCGCGCGAGCGAGTTGCACAATCGGGGCAACGCCCTGCTGGCGCAAGGCCGGACGATGGAGGCCGAGAAGCTGTACCGGGAGGCCCTGCGCCTCGACCCCGGACTGTCCCCGTCCCGGGTCAACCTCGGCAACATCCTCGCGCGCCGGGGCGCCTACGCGGACGCCGCCGCCTTCTACCGAGAAGCGCTCAAAACCGACCCGCGCTCGGTCGAGGCCCGCGCCAACCTCGACGCCGTCTCCGCGCTGCTCCGGAAATAAAGAGCCCCGCCGGCCGTCCGGCGGGGCTCTCTTCGACGAACGGCGGTCTAGTTGAGGGCGAGAGCCGTCAAGGCGTGCGGCGTCTTACCCGTCTCGAGCGTCTTGGTGCGGGAATCGGTGGACACCGTGCCCAGACGGCGGATCGAGTACTCGACGTAGTAGCTCTTGCCGCTCTCGAACTTATTCTTGGACAGGTCCACCGTGTAAGCCTCGGCCGACGCGGCCGTGAGCGTGCCCTCGGCGATCGTCGGGTCGAACCAGTTCGGCACGTCCTTCTTGAGCGCGTACTTGATC
Organism: Elusimicrobiota bacterium; assembly: GCA_043731745.1. Taxonomy (GTDB): domain Bacteria; phylum Elusimicrobiota; class Elusimicrobia; order UBA1565; family UBA9628; genus GWA2-66-18. Next base: position 2,649 of record JAYTIP010000057.1, read on the forward strand.
TCGATCTTCTCGCCGGGATAGTACGAAGCCCACTTGTCCTTCAGCGTCAGCACCATCGCCGGGCTCAACACGCCGAGCACGCCGACCGGGTCGGGACGCTGGGCGATCTTGCGGCCCGGAGCCACGATGTAGTTTCCGTTGTAGCTGCCGCCGGAGATCAGACGGTAGTCGTAGGCGGTCTCGAGCCCGTCGAGGGTGAGCCACGGGCCGTCAAGGCAGACGCGGAAAGTGTCGCGCTCCCAAGGCAGAAGAGGCTGACGGTTCTCAATCGTGACCGAGGCGCGCTCCTGGTAGCTCATGCCGGGGCGCTCGTAGCACTGGCGTCCGCCGCCGTTGCGGGGATCGCCGGTCTGATAGCACTCCTCGACATACTCCTGGCTGCGAAGCTCGAAGATCGGAGAGACCGGAGCGTCGTTCGCGCCGAAGGAGACGGTCACGCAATCGGGGAGCGTGCGGCGGCCGCCCATGTACTGCGTCTCGACGACGGAGGAGTCCTTCTTCGCGGCGTCTTTGGCTTGCTTGAGGATCGCGGCCGCGTCGATTCCCTGATCGAAGTTGACGAAGGTCGTCTCGGCGAGGGCGGGCACGGCGAGCATCAACGCGCACAGCGCGAGCGTCGGGCGGATCGTATTCATCTCGGTGTATCCTCCGGTGCGGATGATAGTAGATTATCAAAAGGCCTAGTCCTTGTCTAGGCCCATCGGCCCAGCTCTCCTTTGGTAGAATATCCGCCGTGAACGCGCGCACGCGCAGCCTACTCCTCGTCCTGATCGCGCTCGCTGCGGCCCTGCCGTTCCTCCCGGCCTTGCGCGCCCCGTTCCTCGAGTGGGACGACGTCCTCAACCTGACGACGAACCCGCACTGGCGCGGCTTCAGCCGCGACAACGTCCGTTGGATGCTGACGACGGTATACGGAGGCCCTTACCAGCCGCTGTCTTGGCTCAGCTACGCACTCGACTTCGCGTTGTGGGGCGAATCCCCGGCGGCGATGCGCGCCGTGAATTATCTCCTGCACTCGGGCTCGGCCGTGCTGTTGTTCCTGCTGGCCGAAGAGCTCACGGCGAAGGCCTCGCCTTCGAGCCCCGTCAAAGAGCGCACGACGGCCGCGGCGTTCACGGCGCTGTTCTGGGCCGTCCATCCCCTGCGCGTGGAGTCGGTGGTCTGGCTTACCGAGCGCCGCGACGTGCTCTCCGGTTTTTTCTATTTACTGACCTTGCTGCTCTACGTCCGAACGCCGCGCCGTCCGTTGCTGCCGCTGGCCTGCTTCTGCCTGGCGGTGCTCTCGAAGGCGAGCGTGGTCTCCCTGCCGCTGACCTTGCTCCTGATCGATCGCTGGCCGTTGCGACGCCGCTCGTGGGCGGACAAGATTCCCTACTTCCTCATTTCGTTGGCCGCGGGCGTGACGGGCCTGGCGGGACAGCTCGACAGCGGCACCCTGCGCGGGGCGGAGGTCGGCCTCGGGCAGCGCCTGGCGCTGGGCGTCTACTCGCTGGGCTGGTACGCGCTCAAGACCGTCTGGCCGTCGGGGCTCTCGCCGTATCACCGCGTCCCGGCCGGCTTCGGCGCGGCCACGCCCGTGGTCTGGGGCGCCGCTCTCATCGTGGCGGCGGCGGCCTTCCTCGCCTGGGCCTTCCGTCGACGCGCCCCCGCCGCGCCCCACGCCCTCCTGCAGTACGCCCTGGCGCTCGCGCCCATGGCGGGCTTCGTCCGCTTCGGCCACCATCTCGTGGCCGAGCGCTACTCGTATCTTCCCGGTCTCGCCTTGGCGGCGCTGGCGGGCGCGGCCCTGCTCGTCGCGCGCCGCCGCGCCGCCTGGCGCAACCCGGCGACGGGGCTGGCCGCGCTCCTGCTCGCGGTCAACGGCGCCGTCGCCGCTTTCGGCGCGACTTACTGGAGCGACACCGAGTCTCTGTGGCGGCGGGCGCTGGCCGTCGACCCTTCCTCGACCTTGCCGCGCGTGAACCTCGCCTCGTATTACCGGCGCTCGGGCGCCGTGGACCGGGCCCTCGATGAAGAGCGGGCCGCGGTCGCCGTCGACCCCACGCTCGCCAAACAGCTCAACAACCTGGGCGCCGACGCCGTCGGGCGCAAGAGTTGGGTCGAGGCCGAAGGGCTGCTGCGGCGGGCCGTCGCCGCCGAACCGGGCCTAGCCACGGCCCATTACAACCTGGCCGCCGCGCTCAGCGGCCAGGGGCGCCACGGCGAAGCGCTCAAGCGCCTGGAACAGGCCGCGCGGCTCGACTTCAACGACGCCAAGATCCTCAACAACCTCGGGGTCGCGCTGTCGGGCTTCGGGCAGTACGGACGCGCCGAAGCCGCCCTCAAGCGCTCCGCGGAACTCGACCCCTCCTGGCCGGCGCCGCTCTACAACCGCGGCAACGCGCTCGCGGCGCTTGGGCGCGACCTCGAGGCTCACGAGGCTTTCGCCGCGGCCGCGACGCTCGATCCTAAGTTCACGATGGCGTGGATCAACGCGGGCTCGGCGCTGGGACGGCTCGGGAGATTGCGCGAGGCCGAGGCCTGCTTCGTCTCGGCGCTCGCGCTCGCGCCGAACAACGAGATCGCGCGCAAGAACCTCGGGGCGATCCGGAGCGCGCTGGGGCGCCAGAGCGTCCGGGATTAGTGGGTCAGTGAGCCGCTGACGGGACCGCCGAAGATCGGCTGGCCGCTCGCGCTCGTGCTCCAGCGCACGTCGATGGTCGCCGCGCCGGCGGTCACGCCGCCCGCGTTCTCGAGCTTCAGCACCGTCTGGAAGCCGGAGCCGGAGAAGTTCCCCGAGCCGGAGACGTTGAGGTTCTTCACCGCGTCGCCGGTCAGGTTGGCGTAGCTCTGGCTCAAGATCGAACCGCTGCCGCCGCCGTTGGTCATCGCGATGTTGGAGGTGCCGCCGCCGACGGTCTTCGCCGCGAAGTCGATGTCCATCGTGAAAGAAGTCGTGCCGACCGGGCTGCTGGTGTCGCAGACGCTGCCCGGGCAGCTGTAGTACGGAGCCGAGCCCGCGTACTTGCCCGCGCCGCCGGGAATGGCGATCACATCCTCCCATGTCGCGGTCGTCGGGAGGCCGAACTGCTGGGAGGCGAACTGGCTGATCTCGTCCTGCGCCTCGTCGGCGGCCGCCAGCGCGTCGGACTCGCTTTGCTTGCCCGTCGCCGTGCCTTGGCCGGACTGGCTGTCCGTCGAGTCCCCGCCCGCGGCCGCGTCGTCCTTCTGGTCTGCCTTCGGAGTCGAGCCGACGCCGTTGAGAATCCCCTCGAGCTGAGCGCCGCCGAGCTCGAACGGCTTGCTCGGGGCCTCGCCCGCCTTCACCGTCACGCCCCAGCCGTCCTTGTCCACTTCGGAGGAACCCTTGTCGTTCTTGACCGCGATTCCGCCCGACTTCTCGTCGGCGTTGTTCTCCGGTCCGGGGCCGAGCAGGACGAAGGTCCCCTCGGCGTCGTTGACCGTGCCCGCCACCATGGTGCCGCGGATGCCGATCGTGCCCACGGGCGTGTCCACCCGCATGCTGTCCGGGTTCTTGCGCGCGACCTTGCCGGTCACGAAACGGAACGAGCCTTTGGTGATCTTGGCCGAGACTTTTCCGGTGTTGTTCGCCGGGTCGAAGACGAACTCGTCGAGCTCCATCTCGCTGTTGGCGCCGACGGTGAAGCTCGTCTGGTCGAGCAGAAGGATCTGCAGCTTGCCCTCGGGGCCCGTCTTCACCTTGTCGTGAGAGTACACGGCCTGCCCCGTCTCCACGACGCGCCCGGCCGCGCCCGGCGCCGTCGCGTTCACGGCACCCCGAACCGCCGAAGCCACGCCGATGTTCAAGGGCGCGGCGGACGACGACAGGGCCACGGAGACGATCAACGCCGTCGCGAGAATTTTTTTCATGTTAGATTCCCCACTTGTACGTCACCATGCCGCTGAGGCGGTTGTTCGAGTAATCGTAGTTGAGAAGATTCGAGTTCTGCTGGAAGCGCTCGACGCCGAGCGTCCAGGTAAATCCGTCGAGCTTGGACCAGATCAGCTTCAACGGCGCGCCGACCATCAATGAGGCCACGAACGCGTCGTCGTTGCGGCCCTGCGTGCTCAGCGTCGCGTCGGGACGGTCGTAGCGGTCGAACTGGCCCGTGATCCCGGCGGCCAGGAACGCGCCGCGGCCGAGCAGGTGCGTGTAGTCGATGCCGATCGATTCGCGGCGGTAGGCCGAGGCGACGGCCTTCGCGTACTTGCGGCGGTGAAGGAAAGTCACGCCGAAGCGGTCGCGCGGAGTGGCGACCCAGTTCGCGCCGACGCTGTAGTCCCACTGACCGCCGGTGCGGTCCTGGGCGTTGACGATGAGAGGCGTGCGCACGAACTGCTGGTCTTCGTGACGGAAGTCGGCGAAAAGCTCGACGCGAGGGCGGACCTTGCGGGCCAGACGCACGCCTTCCCAAATGTCGCGCAGATAGGTGCTCTGCGAGAGCAGGACATGGTCGAAGCCGGCGGTCGGCACGAGCTCCCAGCCGTGCCAGCGCAGATCGAGGCCGCCGGCGACGCTGTACGCCTGCAGGTCGAGCGTGTTGATGCGCGTCTGCTCGCCGCGGTAGTAGCCGAGGTTCAGGAAGGCCTTTTGCGGCTTGGAGCCGCCGAACTCCCGCGTGACGCCGACATTCCCGCCGAAGGTCACGTTCGTGTCGTCTTGACGACGAGAGTCGGGGTTGAGCAGGACCGGGGCGCCGAAGAAGAGGTTCTGGTCGCTGTCCGAAGCCGAGTTTCGGTTGTCGTCGTAGCCGTATCCGAGCGAGACGCGCACGTCGAAGTGCGTCTTGCGCTGGCGGCCCGCGACGAGCTTGAGGTAGGCGTTGGCTTCGGCGTTCACGTCGGCCGGCGCCTGGCGCGAGAGCACGATGCGCAACTCGCGCTCCGCGTCCTGAAGCGCGTCGAGACGATAGAGCACGGCGGCATAGAGAAGGCGCGTGCGGTCGCGGCCGGGGGCGAGAATCAGGATGCGCTCGAGCGTCGTCGCCGCGCCGCGCAGGTCACCGCGGTTGATCTGCTCGCGGGCGAAGCGCTCGTTGAGGTTGAGGTCGCCGGGGGCGGCGAGAATCTTATCGAAGGGGATTTCGTCCGAGCCGGCCGAAGCGGCCTGGGCCGCGGCGTCGGCGGCCTTGCGCTCGGCGGCGCCGCGTCGGGAGGCGTCCTGGCTCTCGCGGTCGACGTTGGGGGCGTTCTGAGCGGAGGCGGACGCGGCGAGGAGCAGGAGACCGATGATAAAT
>JAYTIP010000058.1:0-13853 GCA_043731745.1 Elusimicrobiota bacterium
CTTCGACGGCCATCTTCGCGAGGCGCTCCGCGTTGACGATCGCCGCCTTGCGCATGGCGCGAATGATCTCGCGTCTGACTTCCAAGCCCAAGTCCTGAAATTCGCCTTGGGCGATTTCCGCGGCTTTAACGGCGGCGTCGACGCTTGAGAACAAAACGGCATCGCCGCTTTGCGGCGACGGCAACGGCGACGGATTGGGCGACCTTGCGGGCGCCAGCACGGACCCGACGTCTTCCTTTTCCAACCGTTTAAGAACTTCGGAGACGATTTTTGCTATTTCGTCACTTTGCATGAGCGTCCTCTGACTTCTTAAACGCCGTCTTGCCTTCGGCTTCGACCGTATCGACGATGGCGAAGATCACCGCGTCGACGGGTCGTCCTTCGGTTCTTGATGTCTGGCGTGCACTAGATCCCTGCACCAACAAGACGAGCTCCCCCTCGCCGGCGCCGACCGAATCGACGGCGACGAGGGGGCTGCCCTTCGAGGCGCCGGCGAGATCGACGGGCTGCACCAGCAGCAGCTTCGATCCCACCAGCTTCTCGTCTTTAAGGGTGCAGACGACCGTGCCCGTGACGCGGGCGAAGATCATGGATTGTCTCCTTTACTTCTTGCGCGCCAAGGTCTCGGGGGAAGAGATCGGCATCTTGCCCTCGAGGTCGGGGTGCGGCTGCGGGATGACGTGCACGGCGATGAGCTCGCCGACCTTCTGCGCGGCGGCGGCGCCGGAGTCGCAGGCGGCTTTGCAGGCGGCGACTTCGCCGCGGAAGAGGACGGTCACGAGGCCGGTGCCGACCTTTTCATAGCCCACGATGCGGACGTCGGCGGCCTTCACGGCGGCGTCGGCGGCTTCGACGCAGGCGATGAGCCCGCGCGTCTCGATCATTCCCAGTGCGTTCATCAGTAGTCTCCTTACGCTATGTGCACGAAATCGCCGGTCTTAAGCCCGGCGGTGTTCGCTTCGTCCGTATCGACATGAAATTCCAAACTATACTTTGGTCCCACTCTCACCACGACGTCTTCAAAGACGACGGATCGGCCTCCGCCGGTTCCCGCGCGAACTCTCACCACTTCCCCGGAGGTTATCCCCAAGGCCGCCGCCTCGGACGGCGAAAAATGAAGATGGCGTTGAGCGATGATCACACCTTCTTTGATGTCGACTTGACCCATCGGCCCGATGAGCGTCGCGCCGGCGGAGCCTTTCACGTCGCCGGACTCGCGCACGGGCGGCTTGAGGCCGATCGCGAGGGCGTCGGTGGCGGCGAGCTCGATCTGGGTGTGGTCGCGGTACGGGGCGACGAGACGGATTTTTTTGAGCACGCCCTTGGGGCCCTTCACGTCGATCATTTCCTCGGCGGCGAAGAAGCCGGGCTGCTTGATGTCCTTCACGCGCTTGGGCTCGGCGTTCGCGCCGAACAATATCTTGAAATGCTCCTTGGTCAGATGGCAGTGCTTGACCGACACGCCGGCCGGGATGTCGAGCTTCGCGCGCTTCATGCGCTTCTCGATTTCCGCGGAGAGCCCGGCGATGTCGGCGGGTGAGATCACGCTTTCTGGAATCCCATGATGCGCAGGAAGTCTTTCTTGAGGGACGCGCCGCCGACGAGCGCGCCGTCCACGTCGGCCTGAGCCATCAACGAGTCGACGTTGTCGGCCGTCACCGAGCCGCCGTAGAGAATGCGCGTCCCGGCCGCGAAGCCGTCGCCGTGCATCTTCTTGAGCTGGGCGCGAATAAACAGGTGCGCCTCTTGAGCTTGGGCCGGTGAAGCGGTCTTGCCGGTGCCGATGGCCCACACGGGCTCGTAGGCGACGACGACCTTGGCGAGGTCCGCGGGGGCGAAGCCCTTCAGTCCGCCCGCGATCTGGGTTTCGAGCACGCGCCAGGTCTTCTGCGACTCGCGCTCCTCCAAGGTTTCCCCCACGCACACGACCGGCGTGAGGCCCGCCTTGAGCGCGGCGCCGAGCTTCTTGTTAATCCACTCGTCCGTGTCGCCGAACAGCTTGCGGCGCTCGCTGTGGCCGATCAACACCATCTGGCAGCCCGCGTCGGTGATCTGGCCCATCGAAATCTCGCCCGTGTAGGCGCCCGAGGGCTCCCAATACCCGTTCTGGGCGCCGAGGCGCACGTTCGTGCCCTTGAGGACCTCGGCCACGACGGTGAGAGCGGTCGCCGGAACGAACACCGCGACCTCGCCCGAGGCCGAATTGGCCCCACCGGCCACCAACTTCGCGAGCTCGACGGACTGAGCGAGCGTGAGGTTCATCTTCCAGTTGCCCGCGAGCAAGGGGCGACGCAAATCTGAAGCCATTTTCTCTCCAATTGTGGCCAATTTGGCCACACTTCAAGGCCTTCAGGCCTCAGGGAGAATTCTACAGGGTGGGCAGGCCCCTGTCAAGGTGTCAGGCCTCCCACTTTCCCACTTTTTTACCCCTCGGCTTGAATCGGGAAAAGTGGGAAAGTGGGAGGCCTGACACCAACTAGAACTGGGAGAGCGGGACGACGACTTCGCCCATCTTGCCGGGAGAGTACTGGTCGTTCTTGACGGCGTGGGCACCGCGGCGGACGCGGATGCCAAGGACGCTGACCTTTTTGGCTTCGAGCATGTCCTGGTCGCTGTCGCCGAAGAAGGCGACGAAGTGGCCCTCCTGCATGTGCAGGTGCTTGGCGGTGCCGTCGGGGGTGAAGAGGAAAGAGCGCGGCGCGAGCTTGCGCCACTCCTTCCTCAGCGCGTCACCCTCGACGCCCTGGCGCTCGGCCAAGATGACCACGCGAAAACCGAGAGCGCGCAGCAGGCAGGCGATGGAGAAGGGCACGATCTTCACCGATTCGAGGTCGTAGGCGTTGTTGAGCGCGCCCCAGTAGCTCGGGCTGTCGTGCTGGGTGGTGGAGACGGCGGCCTTCTCGTAGGCCTTCTTCGCGTCGACCAAGGTATCGTCGTAGTCGAAGGCGACCGAAAGATGCCCGATGGTGATGAGGCTGAAGAAGAGACCCCACACGCTCATCATGGCAAGGATCTTCTTCGTCGTGGTCCAGCCTTGTTCGACTTTCGCGCGCGCTTCCTTGAACACCATGTCAGTTCTCCTTCAGCTTGAGGCGCCCGGGCGCGGGCGCGGAAACGGTTCCCTGCTTGCGGGCGCAGGCGCCGAGCATGTCGCGCACCAGGACTCCGGTGGCCTCCGACGAGACGAAGCGGTCGAAGGCGGTGTAGCCGTCTCCGCCGGAGGTCATGAAATCGAGAGCCGAGACCGAGTAGGTCTTGCCGTCCTCGAGCGGCGCGCCTCCGATCTTAACGGACGCGAGCCGCGTTCCCGCCGGTGCGGGGCGACGGTATTCCACCTCTGCGCCGGAGAGTTGCACGAGCTTCCCCATGCCGACGCCGTAGTCGAGGGTCTCGCGCACATCGGAGCCTTTGAGCACCAGCTTGACGATCGAATTGTCGAAGGGCATCAGATTGAAGAGCGTGCGCAAAGTGACGGGCCCCGCGGGAATCTCGGCTCGAATGCCGCCGCCGTTCTGCAGCGCGAGGTCCACTCCGGTCGTCTCGCGGTAGCAGTCCGCCATCCAGTCGCCCAGCGCGTTTTCGACGCCGGGCTCGCGGCCCATGAGCGCCGGCGCGGTCGCAACCACCGTCTGGAAGATCCGGCCGACTTCTTCCTCGTACTTCGCGACGATCGCCTTCACCCCGGGATCTTCGCCGACGCGATCGGGCCAAAGCTCGATGAGCTCGTCGGAGGCGGCCGCGACGGTCTTGGTCTTCGGGTCGATCTCGAGCGTGGTCCGACCCGCCTTCACGAGGTAGGAGCCGGCCTGCACGATCAAGGTGCCGTTTTCCCCGTGAATCGGACGATTGAGAAAGGTGTGCGTGTGGCCGCCGACGATGAGGTCGATGCCCGGCACCTCGCGCGCGATCGTCTGATCGCCCGCGGCCTTCTGTCCCTCGAGCTCGATGCCCACGTGCGTGACGGCGATGATCACCGTAGCACCCTGCCTCTTTAAGTCCTTGACGGCTTCACGCGCGGTTTCCACCTCGCGACGGAAGTCGAGGCCGGCGATATTCTTCGGAAACGCGAGCCGCCGCATGTTCGAGGTGGTCAGGCCGAAGATCCCGATCTTGACGCCCGCGACTTCCTTAACGATCCAGGGCCGCACCCAAGGGACGAGCTTGCCGTCATCGCCATAGGTGTTGGCAGAGAGCACCGGCATCTTCATCTTGCCGATGAGGCCGCGCAGTTCGTCGGCGCCGGCGTCGTATTCGTGATTGCCGATGACGATCGCGTCGTAGCCGATCGCGTTGAACACCTCGGCGACGGCCGCCCCCTTGGTCAAGGTGCCCTCGGGCGTGCCCTGCCACCAGTCGCCGGCGTCGAGCACGAGCTTGGGGCCGGTCTCGCGCGAGATCAGAGAGGCGAGCGCCGCGGCGCCGCCGATGAGGCGGTTCGTCTGGAACTTGTCGGGCCGTGCCATGATCCAGCCGTGAACGTCGTTGGTGTGGTAGATCCGGATCTTGATCGGCTCGGCGGCGGATGCGGCGGAGGCCGCGAGGAGCAGCAACAGCGCCAGCGCTCTCATCCGACGAGGCTCCCCGCCAGCGCGTCGCACGCCTGCTGCACGGCTTCGGCGGCGTTAGAGAGGCGCGTCGAGATGGTCTCGCGCTTGAGCGCCTCGGTGAGAGACGGATCCTCGTGCGCGGAGGAGCGCGTGAGGCGGCGCAGGCGCTCGGCCTCGCCCGCCCACTTCTTGGCCAGCACGAGCGACTCGGCACGGCGCGCGCCGCGGACAGCCGCGGCGGTCAATAACGCCTTGGCGGCCTCGCGCACGGCCTCGGCGGTGCGGCACAGGCTTAGGTCGGGCTCGACGCCGTAGCGCGCCCCCTCGGCCACGGCCTGGGCGCAATGCTCGACCGCCTCGCGCAGGGCGAACGCGGCGTCGGCGGCGTCGGCCTTGGCGAAGCCGGACAGGGATTTGTGCGCGGTCACCGCGGCGTCGCTCCAGCCCATCGCGCGCAGGCGCGCGGTCCGCGCGGCCGACAGGGCCGAGGGGGCCGGACGGCGGAACCAGTCGGCGGCGGCGCTCGCGGCCGCCACCAAAGTGTCCAATTGCCCCTTCAAAGATTCCGCCGCGCTTCGCCGCATAGCGCGAAGTCTATTAAATTCTACCGGGGTTTGCCGAGGAGGGACAGCAGGCAGCGCACGCCGCCGCGCGAGGTTTCGGGGGAGTTTTCGCTGATCAGACGCAGGCCCGCGGCCTCGAACAACTCGCGAAAATGCCGGCGGTGGGCGAACTCCTTATCGCTCGCGTAGCCGTGCGCGAGCAGGAGCTTACCGCCGGGCTTGAGCCAGGAGGCGACGCGCGGAAATAGCTCCGCGAACTCCTCCGAGACGCCCGGGCGGTCGAGGTAGTACAGCACGTCGCCGAGCACGATCGCGTCGAACGGGGCGAACAGGCCCGGATCCCAGGTCATGAGATCGGCCTCGAGGAAGGCGGCCGGGGCGCGCTTGCGCGCGCGCTCGAGGGCGACGGCCGAGATGTCGAGCGCGACGACTCGCCCGGAACGACGGGCGAGTCTTTCTGTAAAATGGCCCTCCGCGCAGCCGACCTCGAGCACGGTGCCAAGCGGCGCGCTTCCAAGCGCGGCGTCCATCGCGGCCAGCCGCGCCGACTCGTACGGGGTCGTCGAGTAGGAGAAGGGATCCTCGCGCTTGCCGAACTGGCGGTTCATCTTGCGACGGGTTTTATACGCCTGCCAGGAGACGCGCATATCTGACCAAAAGCTCATCGGCGTCCCGCCTTGAGTCGCTCGGCGTCGTGAAAGGACGCCCGGTGCGAGAAGACCACATAGCCGTGATTTCCCTGGGCCGCGGCGGCGATTGTGGCCATATTGTCCACAGTCAGCATTCCGCCTCGCGCCACGCCCGGGCGCATGTACAGGAACGCCCCCTTCTTCGGCGGAGGCTGGCGCAGGGGATCGAAGGCGCGGATCAACCCCAACTCCGCGCTGATCTTGTCGACGAGAGAAGCCCACTCCCCGCTCTTGGGGTGCCAGACGAAGTGGAGCTTGCCGCGCGACGCCCCTTTGAAGAAACGATACAGATCGCGCAGACGGTCCGGCCCCGGAAGGAAGGAGGGCGGGGTCTCGAACACCACGATCTTCGCGCCCACGGCCTCCGCGGCGGCCTTTGTGGCCATCCAGGCCTCATGCACCTCGAGGCTGTCGCGGAAGCCCCCGCATTGGATCTGACGGTTCTTCGGGAGCTTACGAGCGGACGCCGGAAAGGCGGAGTCCTGGGGACCGTGGGTGATGGAGCGCAGCGCTTGCAGGGCGACTTCGCCCCCCTCCGGAACGTCGGCCTTCCACGCTTCCAAGGTGGCGATGCGCGGCATCGCCTTGCCGGTGTCGGTCTCGACGAAGGAGAGCGCCCGCCAGTAGCGGTCCCGGTTGACGGGGTAGCCGGCGCAGCCGACGCGGATCATCCGAAAAGGCTGAATTCCGGCTCGCGCCGGGGACGCTTGACCGTTTCGGGGAGGCGCTTGGACCAGCGCAGGCAGTACCAAGCCAACGCCAGGAGGGCGAGGCCGTAGACGAGCTCGAATCGCGCGTAGCGCCCCCATTGAGCGCGGGTGACGAAGTCCCAGGCCTTGGGCGCGTACTTGTTGGCCTCGGGCTCGCCGCCCAGGAGGTCGTAAACACCCTTGAAAGCAGCCAGCCCGCCCCACCCGGCGAAGATCGCCGCGGTGAGACGGGCCAGACCTCTGACTTTGATGGTCTCTTGGGAGACCATTCGAATCAGCGCTTAGAGAACTGGAAGCGCTTGCGGGCTTTCGGCTGACCGGGCTTCTTGCGCTCGACCATGCGGGGGTCGCGAGTCAGGAAGCCGGCGGCGCGCAGAGCCTTCTTGTTCTTCTCGTCGAGCTTGACGAGCGCGCGCGAGATCGCGTGACGGGCCGCACCGGCCTGGCCCGAGATGCCGCCGCCGACGACTTTGATGATGTAGTCGTGGCTCTTGGCGGCCTCGATGATCGTGATGGGCTCGGTGACGTCCCAAACCTGGTGGGGAAGGCCGTGAAAGTACATCTCGACGGGCTTCTTGTTGACGGTGACTTTACCCTCGCCCTTCGGCAGCAGGCGGCACTGCGCGACGGAGGTTTTGCGGCGGCCGGTGGCCCAGATCGCTTCGTTCTTGCTCATGGTGTCCTTACTTGGCCTTCGGCGGGTTGACGGCCGAATGCGGGTGCTTGTCGTTGACGTAGATCTTGAGGCGGACCAGCTGCTTGCGCGCGAGGCGGTTCTTCGGCAGCATGCGGCGCACGGCGAGCATGACGATCTTACGGGGATCGCGCTCCATCTGGCGCTTCATCGGGGTGACCTTCGCGCCGCCGGCGAAGCCGGAGTGCGAGAAGTAGAACTTCTGGTTCAACTTGTCGCCCGTGAGCTTGATCTGCTTGGCGTTCGTCACGACGACGAAATCGCCGCAGTCGACGTAATCGGTGTAGGTCCGCTTTCCCTTACCACGAAGGAGGTCGGCGGCTTTGGTGGCGATGCGACCGAGAACGAGTCCCTTCGCGTCGATGTGATGCCAGCGGCGGTCGAGACCGGCCTGGCGAGGAGGATGCATGTAGCTGTTCTGAGGCATAGTGGTTAATCTTAACAAATTCCCCGACGGGGAACAAGCCGAATTCGGATTATTTAGGAGGACGCCGCGTGCCGAAGGTTTGTCCGTTTGGAGCCTTCCAATAAACTTCGAGCTTCAGCTTGGCCCGTGTGTAGACCGTGTTCCCGGCCGGGGTCAAACGGCCGTCGCCGTCGAACAGGCGCCGTCCGTCCCAGTCGGTCAGCTTGAGCGCCCACTTGGCTCCGGCACCCTTGTTTTCGAAGTATTCAATGGCGTCCTGAGTCAGATTAAACTGATATTTTTCAAAGCCTTCTTTGGTAAGAAGTCGTCGGCCAGGGGCCGACGAACGCACCGGCGCGGTCCAGGGGCGGGCCGAGCCGAACTTGCGCTTGAGGTAGGCGAGGGCGTCGGTTTCGCCCATACGAATGCGGCCGAGAAGCTCCGCGTCGGCCGGTGCCCAGGCCTGAAGGTCTGGTGCCAAAATACGGCGCGCCCACATTTCTTGTAAAACGGCGGCGTGGTCCTCGACGACGGCGGGCGGGGCCGTTTCCGCGGGCGCGTGCCCGCCGAGATCGGCTGAGCGAGCCGACACCGCCAGCAAAGCAACGAAAATTAAATTCACTTCGCGGCGAGAATGCGCGGCAGGACCACGCCGACCTGGTCCATGTACTTGCCCTTGCGATCGGAGTACGAGGTCTCGCAGAGTTGGTCGCCTCCGAAGAAAAGAAGCTGCGCGATTCCTTCGTTGGAGTAAATCTTCGCGGGAAGCGGCGTGGTGTTGGAAATCTCGATCGTGAGATATCCTTCCCAGCCGGGCTCGAGCGGCGTCACGTTGATGATAATGCCGCAGCGCGCGTAGGTGGACTTGCCGAGACAGACGGCCAGCACGTCGCGCGGGATCGAGAAGCGCTCGAGCGAGCGCGCGAGCGCGAAGGAGTTCGGGGGCACGACGCACTCCGGCGCCTTGATGTCGACGAAGGCCTTCGAGTCGAAGTTCTTGGGGTCGACGAGCGTGCCGTGCACATTCGTGAACACTTTGTACTCGTCGGCGACGCGCATGTCGTAGCCGTACGACGAGAGCCCGAAAGAAATTTTACCCTTGCCGTCCTGACGCTCGACGAACGGGTCGATCATCTTCTTGGTCTGGGACATCTCGCGGATCCATTTGTCGGACTTGATCATAGGGGCTCCTTCGTCGGGCTGACTGGATTATATCTTTTTCGGGATTTACTACTGATAATCACTGTTTCTTGGAAACAGTTCAGAGCTTCGCGGCCGCGACATGCCCGGAAAGGCACGCCGACTCGATCGTCGCCGGAAGACCGGTGCGCGTCCAGTCGCCCGCGAATGAGAATCCGGGCATTCCGGTTCCGGGCTCGGGACGCTTGGCTTCGTCGCCGGGAACGGGAGAGAGCGTGGCGAAAGGTTCTTTCACGACCTTTAAATTAATTATCTTTGCCGTTGAAAACTCCGGGATACAGGCCGTTAAATCGCGCTTGGCGGTCTCGAGGATTTTCTCCGGCGAGTACCCGATCTGTTTATGCGCGCCCGAGATGACCACCGCCAAAGTCTGCCCCTGTTCTTTCAGCCCCTGGATGAGCGTTTTATTAAACACCCAATGCGTCTCGGTGTTGAGCATGCCCAGGAACCGCTCCGACATGACGGGCGTGTCGATCTTGAAAGTGGCCCCGACGATGGGCGCGGGCTTGAGCTCTTCCCATTTACCACGCAAAGCTCCGGGCAACGAAAGTTTTTTGAGATCCCACGGCGGCAAAGTCGAAACGACATGACTTGCCTCGAAGCGCGAGTCCATGTCGGTCTTGATCCCGACGACGCGACCTTTCTCCTCGATGAGCGACGCGGCCTTCGCGTTCGAGATCACGCGGCCGCCGCGCGCCTCGATGAAGTCTCGCGCCGCGTCGGTGTAAAGGGCGGACAAACCGGTCTTCGCCAAGGCAAAGCGCGAGGACTCCTTGCCGGTCAGGAACATCTGACGCAGGGCCTGAACGAAACCCGCGGCCGAGGCGATGTCGGGGGAGTCGTTTAAAATCCCGATGGCGGCGGGATCGAAAAAGCGCGTCTGGAAATTGCGCGAGAGGCCGAGGCCCGTGAGCCACTGCCGGACCGTCTGAGACTCGACGCCCTCGGGAATCTCGCCCGACTTGAGAGACTTGAGCGCCATGTCGAAAGCGAGCAGCGCGGATTTTTCCTTGAGCGACACGCCCTTCAGACCGAGAAGACCCGCGGCCAAGTGCAACGGCGCGGGAAGCCACGAAGGACACGCCAGCTTGTCGCGCTTGCCGCCCGGTTCGGCGTAATCGACGGTCACATCGCGATAAATGTCGAGGCGGTCGTGGGTGCCGATGGCCTTCAGGAATTTTCGCGTCTCCCAGTAGCAGCCCATGAACAGATGCTGGCCGTTGTCGATCTCGAGGCCGCCTTCCTCGAAGGAGTAGGCGCGGCCGCCGAGATGCGGCTTCTTGTCGAGGACGAGGACTTTTTTTCCTTTCTGCGCCAGCGCGACGGCGCAGGACAGGCCGGCGAAGCCGCCGCCGAGCACGATCGCGTCGGTTTTCTCAGCCACGGCAGCGCCACCAGGCCTTCAGGGCGAAAAGAACCTTGCGCCAGCCGGGAAGGCTGGTTTTCCGGAAGAGAACGCGGAATTCTTGATTCTTGATCTCGTCGAGCAGGCCCTCGTAGATGTGGGCCATGATCTCGGCGGGGAGGAGCGCCGGCAGGTCGCGAGGATCGACGAGGGCGCGGGCCTTCGCGTAGTACTCCTTGGCGCGCTTGTACTCCGTCATCATCGCGCGCTCGAAGACATGTCCGTGCTCGCGATGCTTGAGGCGGTCGACCGAGTAGCCGGCGGCGCGCAGGTCGGCCGCGGGCAGATAGACGCGGCCGATGTCGAGGTCGGCGCCGACGTCGCGAATGATATTGGTGAGCTGGAACGCGTAGCCGAACTGCGTCGCGAACTCCTCGATGCGCTCTTGAGGCGTATACTTCCAGCCGAATATGTACACGCACATGATGCCGACGGAGGACGCCACCCCGCGCATGTAGCTCTCGAGCTCGGCGATCGTCTCGTACTCGGTGCCCTCGAGGTCCATGGCGCAGCCGCGGATCATCTCGAGAAACGCTCCCTTGGGAATTTTGTAATCGGCGATCGGCTTGACGAGGTCGAAGGCGACGGGATGCTCGGGGACGCCGCGGTAGAGGCGCTCAATTTCGGCGCGCCAGAAGTCGAGTTGCTTTCGCGCCTCGTCCTTCGATACGCCGGGCTCATCGACGATGTCGTCGATGAGGCGGCAGTACGCGTACACCGCGGCGAGGGCTTTGCGCTTGGCGGGAGGCAGGAGCAGGAAGCCCAGGAAGAAGTTCGACTTCTTCTCGGCCCCGGGGGCCGCCGTCGTCATGACCCGACGAGAGCGCGCGCGACCAGCGGAATCCACTCCCGCTTCTTCAAGGTCGGACGCGTGCGGATGGTGTCGAACTCGAGCTTATGGATCATCTTGAGTATCTGCATCCCGCCGTACCAGGTGAGGCGGATTTCAAGCGACAACGGCCAATGCAGCTTTTCGGGCAAGGGCTTACCCTGCTCGAACAGGGCGCGCGCGCGAGAGACCTCGAATTTCATGAGGTTCTTGAAGCGGTCGTTGTAGACGCCCATGCGCAGGTCCGCCTCGGAGTAGCCGTGGGCGGTGAAATCTTCCTGCGGGATGTACACGCGATCTTTGAGGAGATCGACGGACACGTCCTGCCAGAAATTGGCGAGCTGCAAAGCGGTGCAGATCGCGTCGGAATAGCGGAACAGCTCAGGGTCCTTGTAGCCGTGGATCATGAGGACGATCCGGCCCACGGGATTGGCGGAGCGGCGGCAGTAGTCGACGACCTCTTCGTAGGTCGCGTAGCGGTTTTTCTCCGTATCCTGCAGGAACGCGGACAGCAGATCGTCGAACGGCTCTTTGGGAAGATCGAGTTCCTTCAGCGTCGCGCCGAGGGCCAGAAACACGGGATGCGAGGGCGGGCGCTTGCCGATGTCGGCGAGCATCGAGCGCCAGTTGAGCAGGCACTCGCGGCGGCGCCCCTCGTACTCGGCCTCGTCGGACATGTCGTCGGCGATGCGCGCGAAGGCGTACAACGCGGCGACGTGCTTGCGCAGGCGCTTCGGAAGCAGGAGCGAGGCGACCGGGAAGTTCTCGTAATGGCTGTCGGCCAGGTTCTGGCAGAAGCGGTACGCCCCGGCCACGTCGGAAGCGTCCGTCAGCTTCGTCTCGTAAGCCTTGAGCGTGTCGGCCATTATTTTTTGCCGATGCCGATGCGCGTGCGGCCGTCGCCGCGCTTGGCGGTCAGGCGTTTGACGGGCGCGTTGGTCCATTCGAACTCGAACTCGCCGCAGCGGACCTTGTCGCCCTTCTGAATGCCGGCCTTCTTGAGGGCGCGGTCCACGCCGATGCGCTTGAGGGTGTGCTGATAGCGGTTGATCGCCTCAGGCAGGCTGACGTCGAGCATGGCCGAGGCGCGCTCGACGAACTTGCCGCGCAGGATGTAGCTGACGCCGCCCTGGTTCTCGATCGTGAAGCCCTGCTCGACCTTGTGGAAGGAGGAGTCCATCACCTTCTCGGCGAAATGGATGGGGCCGTCGTGCTTGGCGAGTTCGGCGATGATCTTGTCGAGCAACGCGTCCACGCCGTCGCCGGTGGCGACGGAGATCGCGAGGATGTTCTTGTGCTTCTTTTTGAGCTTCTTGAGGGTCTCGGCGCCCTCGGGCAGGTCCATCTTGTTGACGACGAGGATCTTCTGCTTGGTCGCGAGCTTGGGGCTGAACTTCTTGAGCTCTTTCTCGATGGTCTTGATGCCGGCCTCGGGCGACTCGCCCATGTAGCCGGCGGGGTCGATGAGGTGGATCAGGAGGCGGCAGCGCTCGGTGTGCTTGAGGAACTTGACGCCCAGGCCCTTACCGTCGGCCGCGCCTTCGATCAAGCCCGGAAGGTCGGCGACGACGAAGCTGACGTGCTTGTGATAGGCGACGCCGAGGTTGGGCGACAAGGTGGTGAAAGGGTAGTTGGCGATCTTGGGGCGCGCGTTCGAGACGCGCGAGACGAAGCTCGACTTGCCCGCGTTCGGGTAGCCGACGAGCCCGACGTCGGCGAGGAGCTTGAGCTCCATGTCGAGCGTGACCGTTTCGCCGGGACCGCCCTTTTCGGCCAGGCGCGGCGCGTTGTTGAGGCGGGTTTTGAACGACCAGTTGCCGCGTCCGCCGCGGCCGCCCTCTCCCGCGCGCCACTTCTGTCCGTCCTCGTGGAGGTCGGCGACGAGCATGCCGTCCTTGTAGATCAAGGTGCCGACGGGCACGGGCACTTCGACGTCCGCGCCCCTGTGGCCGTGCTTGTGCGAGCCCTTTCCGTGGCCGCCCCGCGCCGCGGTGACGTGCGGGCGGAAGTGCAGGTCCATCAAGGTCGTCAGCCGCGCGGCCGCCACGAAGATGACGTCGCCGCCGCGGCCGCCGTCGCCGCCGTTGGGACCGCCCCACTCCATGTACTTTTCGTGCTTGAAGGAAAGACAACCGTCGCCGCCGTTGCCGGCCGCGACGAACACTTTCACTTTATCGATGAAGTTCATGGGTTTGGTAGGAAGCAAAACGGCCGCCGGAAAAGGCCGGCGGCCGTCTTTGTCTTAATAGAAGCTACTTCGCGGCGGCTTTGGCTTTCGCCGGAGCGGCCTTCGCGGCGACGGGGTACACGGACGCGCGCTTCTTGTCCTTGTACGCCCACTCGAAGGTCACGACGCCGTTGATCTTGGCGAACAGCGTGTGATCCTTGCCGAGGCCGACGTTGAGGCCGGGGAGGATCTTCGTGCCGCGCTGGCGCATGATGACCATGCCGGACTTGACGACTTCGCCGCCGTAGCGCTTGACGCCGAGGCGTTGGCCGTGAGAGTCGCGGCCGTTATTGGATGAACCCTGTGCTTTTGTAGAGGCCATATATTTTTAGTTGAGGGAGATGCTTTCGATTTTGATGCTGGTCAGCCACTGGCGGTGACCCTGCGTCTTCTTGTAAGCCTTCTTCGTGCGCTTCTTGAAGACGATGATCTTCGCGCCGCGTCCCTGCTTGACGACGGTCACGTTGACCTTGCCGCCGCGCACGGACTTGGGCTCCTGGCCTTCCGGAGCGTCGCCGACGGCCCAAAGGGCGTCGAACGTCAGCTTGTCGCCTTCCTTGGCCTCCAGCTTCTCGACCTTAAC
>JAYTIP010000059.1:0-10605 GCA_043731745.1 Elusimicrobiota bacterium
AGGCGAGGTCTACGACAACCCCGTCCTGCAAACGGCGCAGACCGTGTTCGCGTTCGCGGTCGAAGACACCGGCATCGGCATCCCGGTCGACAAGCGCAAGATCATCTTCGAGGCCTTCCATCAGGCCGACATGACGACGAGCCGCAAGTACGGCGGCACCGGCCTTGGCCTCACGATCAGCCGCGAGATCGCGAAGATTCTGGGCGGCGAGATCCGCGTGCGAGGCGGCGAGCAGGCCGGCAGCGTGTTTACGCTCTACCTCCCGGCGTCCTACGCTCCCGTGGTACAGGCTCAAGGCGATAAGCGCGCCGCTTCAGAAACCCCGGCGCCTTACGCCGTCCGCCCGGCGGTTTCCCGCGTCGAGCGCGTCGCGTCCCTCCAGGAAGTCAAGGATGACCGCGAGAGCGTCGTCGCCGGGGACAAGGTTCTGCTGATCGTCGAGGACGATCCGCATTTCGCGCGCATCATGCTCGACACCGCCCGCGAGGGGGGATTTAAAGGGCTCGTCGCTCAACGCGGCGACGCCGCGATCGCGCTGGCCCGGAAGCTTCGCCCCGACGGCATCACGCTCGACATTCAATTGCCCGACATGGACGGCTGGCGTATTCTCGACCTGCTCAAGCACGATCCCGCGACGCGCCACATTCCCGTTCACATCGTCTCGGCGGAGTCCGACGAGAATCGCCCGGCGCGTATGGGCGCGCTCGCCTGCCTCGAAAAGCCGGCCTCCAAAGAAGGCATCGCCGACGCCCTGCACCGCATCAAGGACTTCATTGATCGCAAGGTCAAGCGCCTGCTCATCGTCGAGGACGACGAAGCCCAGCGCGGGGCGATCGTCGCGCTCATCAGCGGCGGCGACATCGCGGTCACCGCCGTGCCCACCGGCGCCGAGGCCCTGGAGGCGTTGAGGAAGGAGAAGTACGACTGCATGGTCCTCGACCTGGGCCTCTCGGACATGACGGGCTTCACCTTGCTCGACGAGGTCCGCAAGGACGCGTCGCTGCGACGGCTCCCGGTCATCGTCTACACCGGCAAGGAGCTCACCCTCAAGGAGGAGCAGCGCCTCAAGCGCCTGGCCAAGAGCGTCATCATCAAGGACGCGCAATCCCCGGAGCTTCTACTCGACGAGACCTCCTTGTACCTGCACCGCCCCGAGGCGAGCATGTCCGAAGACAAGCGCGCCGTCATCGAGAAGATGCGTCTCGAGGATCCCGCGCTCTCCGGCAAGACCGTGCTCATCGTCGACGACGATGTTCGCAACATTTTCGCGCTGACGAGCCTGCTCGAGCAGCACAAGGTCAAGACGCTGTACTCCGAGAGCGGCAAGGGCGCCATCGAAATGCTGCAGAACAACCCCGGCATCGACCTGGTGCTCATGGACGTCATGATGCCCGACATGGACGGCTATGAAACCATGCAGACGATACGCCGGATGCGCAAGTTCCGGTCCCTGCCGATCGTGGCACTGACGGCCAAGGCGATGAAGGGCGACCGCGAGAAATGCATCGAGGCCGGCGCCTCGGACTACATCGCCAAGCCCGTCGACATCCCCCAGCTGCTCTCGATGCTGCGCGTGTGGTCGCGATGACGATCAAGCCCTTGCGGCTGGAGCCGCCGGTGGCGCCCGCGAAGCGGGGGGAGTTCTTGGAGCCGAAGGAGCGCATCAGCGTGCTTATCGTCGACGATCAGCCCGCGAACCTCTTCGCGCTCGAGAACCTGCTCGGCGGGGAGAACTACGACATCGTGCGCGCGGCCTCCGGGGCTCAGGCCCTGCGCTGCATGCTCGAGCGGGAGTTCGCGCTCGTCCTGCTCGATGTCCTCATGCCGGGCATGGACGGCTTTGAAACGGCGGAGCTCATCCGCAAGCGCCGGCAATCGCGGACCACGCCGATCATCTTCATCACCGCGAGCAGCAGCAACGACGATCACGCCGGTAGGGGCTACTCGCTCGGCGCGGTCGACTACATCTACAAACCGATCGTCACCGAGATATTGAAAGCCAAGGTCAGCGTGTTCGCCGAGCTGTACCGCAAGACGCTGCGGCTCAAGCTCAACGAGGAGGCCCTGCGCCTCGAGCTCGACGAACGCAAGAAGGCCGACGCGGCCCGGCGCGAAAGCGAGGAGAAGTACCGCAAGCTCTTCAGCCACGCGAGCGACGCGATCGTCGTGCTCGACGAGAAGGGCCAAGCGGTCCTCGACGCGAACAAGGCGGCCCTCGACCTTTACGGCTACGGCGAGGACGAGTTCCGCACGCTCGGCATCAAGGACCTCGACGCGCAGGCGGAGTCGGGCGGCTGTCCCGACGCGGAGACGACCCCGCGCCGGCCTCTCGTGCGCTTCCAGAAGAAGGCCGACGGCACCGTCTTCCCGGCCGAGGTCAACTGCGCGAAGGTCACGCTCAAGGGCCGCAAGCTCACGATGCTGCTGACCCGCGATGTGACCGAGCGCCAAAAGGCGGCGGAGGCGAAGCTCCTCAAGGAGCGGGAAGCGATGCAGCGCCAGCTCGTTTCGACCGTCTCGCACGAGCTGCGCACGCCGATCGCGGCGATCAAGGCCTCGGCGGAGACCTTGATGATGGGGGAGGCGGGTAACGCCAAGACCCGTCCGCGCTTCTTGAAGATCATCGCCAATCAAGCCGACCGCCTCGGCGGCCTCGTCGAGGACCTGCTCCTCGTCGCGGAGCTCGAATCCGGCAAGCTCAAGCCCGTGGCGAGCGTCGTCGTTTTGGATGAGGTCTTAGACGAGGTGGTTCCCGCCCTCAGAATGCTCGCGAAGAAGCGGTCGATCAAGATCTCCACGCGTCTTGAGCCCAATCTCACGCTTTGCGCCGATCGCTCCCATGTGACGGGCATCTTCCAGAACTTGCTCGACAACGCGATCAAGTACAACAGGAAAAACGGCGAAATCGAAATCACGGCGGAGCGCGACGGCGACGGCGGGGTCCTCGTCTCGGTGCGCGACACGGGCATCGGGATTCCCGCGGCGGACCTGCCGTTGGTGTTCCAACAGTTCCACCGCTCCGCGAGCGTGCGCGAGCTCTGCATCAAGGGCACGGGCCTGGGGCTTTACATCATCAAGAGCATGGTCGGCAGCAACGGCGGCCGCATCTGGGCGGAGAAAGCGCCGGAGGAGGGCACCGTGTTCCGGTTCGTCCTCCCCGCGGGAGGGCGCCGTGCCGCGTAACCCCATGATCCTGCTCGTCGAGGATGAGAAGGACATCGCCTTCGTGCTGTCCGCGCTGTTGCGCAAGGAGGGCTTCGAGGTCCGCAACGCGAAGAACGGCGCCGTCGGCTTGGCGCTGGCGCGCAAGCATAAGCCCGACCTCGTCATCTCCGACATCATGATGCCGAAGATGAACGGTCACGAAATGATCCGCCAGTTGCGCGGGGAAAGCTCCGTGCCGGTTCTGTTCCTGACGGCGCGCCGCGACGAGGCCGACCGGGTGCGCGGCTTCATGCTCGGCGCCGACGACTACCTGACCAAGCCGTTCTCGATGGCGGAGCTGGTTTGCCGCGTGCGGGCGCTTTTGCGCCGGTCGCGCCGGGCCGCGACGCCGCCCGCTCGCGCCCACGCGGGAGGCCTCGAAATCGACTTCGAACGCCACGAGGTGCGGGTCAACGGCAAGCTCAAGCATCTGGCGCCGCGCGAATTCCAGCTGCTCAAACTCCTCCTCCAGGGGCAGGGCAAGGTCCTCTCGCGCGAGGGCCTGCTCAAGGAGATCTGGGGCTACGACGAGGGCCTGGGCATCAGCACGAGGACCGTCGATCAGCATGTGGCGCGCCTGCGCCGCACCTTGGCCTCGGAGAAGCAGCGCATCATCACGGTCAAGAACTTCGGCTACCGCTTCAAGGCTTAAGCCGCTACACAGGGTTTACAGCTCGTCCATGTGAATCTCATCCCGCCTCTGGCATCCTGTCGGAGTCCGCAGGAGGCCCGCCATGCTGTACCGATTCCTCATCGACAACCGTGACGCCATCCTCGCCGAGGTCGAGGAGAAAAGCGCCGAGGTGGCGAAGGACAAGGCGACGAGCGCGAAATCCTCTCTGTGCATCTCCCAGTTCTACGATCATCTGGTGTACGAGTTGAAACGCGAGTCCAACGGCTTGGCCAAGAGCGGCGACGGATCTTCCGCCCGCAAACACGGCCTCTCGGCGACCGCCGAGCACGGCCGGGAACTGTCGCGGCTGGGTTACACCGTGTCCCAAGTCGTGCACGCCTACGGCGCCCTCTGCCAAGTCATCACCACCTTGGCCTCGGCGAAGCAAGAACCGATCTCCGCGAGCGAGTTCAGCGTGCTGAACCTGAGCCTCGACGACGCCATCGCCGCCGCCGTCACGGGATTCGCCGAAAAATCGACGGCCGAAGGCGCGGACTCCACGAAGAGAACGGGTTTTCTCGTGCACGAGCTGCGCAATGCGCTCGCGGCCGCGATCGTCGCGCACTCCATGGTCAAGAAAGGCGTCGTCGGCACCGGCGGCAGCACGAACGCCTTGCTCGAGCGGAACTTAAACCGCATGCGCGACCTCCTCGACCGCTCGTTCTCGGAAGTGCGGATGCAAAACGAGAAGGGCGCCGAGCGCGAGACGCTGTCGGTCATAGAAATCATCGATGAGGTCGAGGCCACGGCGAGCGAGCAGGCGCGCGTGCGCGACTTGCGCCTCGTCGTCGAGGCCGAGCCCGACCTCGAGGTCCTGGGCGACCGTAACTACCTGATCTCCGCGCTCTCCAATTTGGTGCAGAACGCGATCAAGTACTCGAAGCCGGGCGGGACGATCTGGATCCGGTCCCGCGGGACGGAGAACGAAGCCCTGCTCGAGGTCGAAGACCGTTGCGGCGGCCTTCCGAAGGGACGCGCGGACGAGCTATTCAAACCCTTTACCCAGAAAGGCTCAGACCGCTCCGGCCTCGGGCTCGGACTGTCGATCAGCCGGCGAGCCGTCGACCTCAGCGGGGGCTCGCTCTCGGTGCGCGACCTTCCGGGTAGGGGCTGCATCTTCGCCATCGCCCTCCCCAAGCAAAAGAACGCGCGAGCGCCCAAGCGCCCCGCCGCGGCCTAAAAATAGGGGTCTATATTACAACAATAACCGAGGAGCCGCCCGGAGTTTAATGTTACAATAGAGGACTGAAATCCGCCGTGGCCCGCCGCCCTCGTCAAGTGAGTCCTCCTTCTCCCCGAACCAACGGCCTTTCCTTCTCCCTCGCGCGCCGGATCGCCGACGCGCCGCTGTTCCGGGCCCCCGTGTCGGCGGCGGCGTTGAAGCGTTGGGCCGCCGGTCGGCGGGACTCATTGGCGCCGTCCAAGGCCTTACGCGTGTGGGTGCCCCAATGCGCGGGCGGTGAGGACGCGTACTCGGTCGCGATCGTCCTCCTCGAGGCGCTGGGAAGCCGCTGGCGCGAGATCCCGCTGTGCGTCTTCGGCACCGACAGCGATCCCGCCGCCGTCGCCCGCGCCCGCGCGGGCCGTTATCCCGCTTCCGCCGCCCGCGGCGTCGCGCGCAAACGGCGGGAGCGCTTCTTTAATGAAGGAGCCAGCAGCCTCGCGGTCAAGCCGCTCGTGCGCGACGCCTGCCGGTTCGTCGCGCACGATCCCGCCGCGAGCGCGCATTTCCACCGGCTCGACCTGATCGTCTGCCGCGACATCCTGGCGTCTTTGCCGCCGCCCGCGCGCCTCGAGGCGTTGGCCCGCTTCCACGCCGCACTCGGCCCCGGCGGCGCCTTGATCGACCGGACCTTGAGCGCGTCGGCGGCGCCCGCGCTGTTTAAAGCGAAAGGCGGCGGCGTGTACGCCGCGAAGGGCCTCGTGCGGGCGCCCGAGCGCGCGGGCCTTCATCACGAAGCGCGCTTGCGGGAAAGCGAGGAGCGCTTCCGCCTGTTGTTCTCGCGCTCGGAAGACGCGGTCCTCGTGCGCGACGCGCAGACCGACATGATTCTGCAGGCCAACACGGCGGCTGAGCGCCTGTTCGGCTGGACCGTCGCGGAACTGCTCGCGATGCGCGGCGCGGACCTCGCCGTTGCCAAGGAGTCCGTGCGCCGGGCGCAGAACGAGCGCAGGTCGGAGGCGCGCCTGGCGCTGCCGCATTTCCGCCGCAAGGACGGCAGCGTGTTCACGGCCGATACCACGACTTCGTTCCTGATGATCGAGGGTCGCCCCTGCCATCTCGACCTGACGCGCGACGCGACCGCGCGCCTGCGCGCGCTCGCCGCCCGCAAGCGCGAAGAGGCCCACAAGACCTTCGTCGGCGAGGTCGTGCACGAGCTGCGCTCGCCGATCACCGTGATCCGCGGGTCCGTGGAACTCTTGCGCGACGGCGCGCACGGCGCGCGCAAGCGCAAGTCCTTCCTCGAATTCATCGACAATCACGCCGGGCGCATGGCCGCCTTGGTGGACCGCCTGCTCGATCTCGACGCTACGGGAGGGATGAAGCGGCGCTCCGAGCCCGTGCCGGTGGCGCTCGCTCCGGCCCTCTGGGAGATCGTTCAGTCCTTCATTCCCGTCGCCAAGCGCCGGGCCGTCTCGATTTCGATCGGCGTTCCCGAGGGCTTGACCGTGCTCGCCGATCCCGCCGACCTGCCCCATGTCTTCGGCAACCTGCTCGACAACGCGATCAAGTTTTCGCCGCGCGGCGGTCGCGTCGAGGTGCGCGGGCGCGCGGAAGGCGGCGAGGGGCTGCTCTCCGTGCGCGACACCGGCGGCGGCATCGCCCCGGGGGACATGGACCGCCTCTTCGAACGCTTCTTCCGCGGCGAGCGCACCCGGCGCGTGAAGGGCACGGGCTTGGGCCTCGCCATCGTCCGCGACATCGTGACGGCCAACCACGGTTCGGTGCGCGCGGAGAACGCGCCGCAGGGCGGCGGGCTGTTCACCGTCGCGCTGCCGTTGGCCCCAGGAGACCCGTCATGACCGAACGAAACCCCGTTCCCGCCTCCGCAAAAGCCGTGTTCCCGGTCGTCGGCATCGGCGCGTCCGCGGGCGGGCTCGAGGCGATTTCGCGGCTCCTGACCTGCCTGCCGCTCGACACCGGGATGGCCATCGTCGTCGTCCAGCACATGGATCCCTCGCGTGAAAGCCTGATGCCGCAGATTCTGCAGAATACGACCGAATTGCCGGTCGCCCAGGCCAAAAACGGCACGGTCGTCAGGCCAAACCGCGTGTACATCATTCCGCCGAACACTCACATGCGCATACACGGCAATCACTTGAAGCTCGTGCCGCGACCGGAAGGCGTCCACGCCATGTCGGTGAACTGCTTCCTGTACTCGCTCGCCGAGCAACGGGGCAACAAGGCGATCGCGGTGATCCTGTCGGGCACGGCGGACGACGGCGCGCTTGGCGTCAAGGCGATCAAGGAAGAGGGCGGCGTCGTCTTCGCCCAGGACGAGTCATCCTCCGGCTTTTTCGGCATGCCGGAAAGCGCCGCGGCCACGGGGGTCGTCGACTTCATCCTGCCTCCGGAGAAGATCGCCGCCGAGCTCGTGTCGATCTCCCAACACCCCGTGTTGGGGCCGAAGTCCGGCTTCGCCTTCGACGACCCGCGCTCGCTCGCGGCCATTTTCCTGCGGCTGCGGCGCACGACCGGGGTGGACTTCTCGCTGTATAAGTCCAGCACCGTCGAGCGCCGGCTGCTGCGCCGGCTGATGCTGCACAAGATCGAGAGGCTCGATCAATACGCCAAGATGGTCGGGAAAGACGACGACGAGGTCCGCGCGCTCCACGACGACATCCTGATCCATGTGACCCACTTTTTCCGCGAGCCCAAGGCCGTCGCGGCCCTGCGCGCCAAGGCGTTTCCGCGCCTGCTCAAAGGCCTGCCCGCCGACGCGACGATCCGCGCCTGGGTCGCGGGTTGCTCGACCGGCGAAGAGGCCTACACCCTCGCCATCTCCCTGCTCGATTTTCTCGGCGAGCGCGACGTCGACAACCCCATCCAGGTGTTCGCCACCGACATCAGCGAGACGGCCCTCGAGCGCGCCCGGGCCGGCGAGTATTCCTCGGACATCGTCCATCATGTGCCCCCGCGCCTGCTGCGCCGCTTCTTCACGAAGACCGACCGCGGCTATCAGATCGCCAAGCGCGTGCGCGACGCCTGCGTCTTCGCCCGCCAAGACCTGACCAAGGACCCGCCTTTCGCCAATGTCGACATCGTCAGCTGTTGTAACGTCCTCATCTACCTGAGCCAGCCCGCGCAAAAGAAGATTTTCCCGATGTTCCACTACGCGTTGCGTCCCTACGGCTCGATGATTTTAAGCCACTCCGAGACGGTGGGGGAATTCGGCGACCTGTTCGCGACGGCCGACCGGAAATCGAAGCTGTACTACAAGAAGCCCTCGTCGGCGCGCCTCCCGCTCCCGTTCCCGCTCCCGGCCCGCGGCGGCGTGCCGGCGCTCGCCGCGCCCAAGGCCGCAACCGCCGAGCCCAACGGCTGGCCCGAGACCGATGTCCAGAAGGTCGCCGAGCGCATTTTGCTCGCCCGTTATGCGCCCGCCGGCGCCGTCATCTCCGGGGACTTCACCGTGCTGAACTTTCGCGGCCGCGTCGCGCGTTACTTGGAGCCGAGCACGGGCAAGGCGAACCTCAACCTTCTCAAGATGCTTCCGGCGCACGTGGCGGGCAAGCTCTCCAAGGCCGTCGCGACGGCCAAGCGCACCGATGTCCCGGGCCGCATCGAGCGCGTCGCCTTCGCCGACGCCGACGGCGGACGCGACCGGCTCGTCACGATCGAGGTCTTGCCGTTTCGAATTCCCATTTCCGGCGAGCGCTATTTCATCGTCGTATTCGAGGACTCGGCGAAGGCGGGCAAGAGCCCGACCGTCAGCCAGACGCGGCCCGCGGAGGTGGCCTCCGTCCGTCGCCTGAAAGCCGAACTCGAGTCGGTACGCGGCTACATGCAGACGGTCACCGAGGAGCACGAGGCCTCGAACGAGGAGCTCAAAGCCGCCAACGAGGAGATCACGGCGAGCAACGAGGAGCTTCAGAGCACGAACGAGGAGATGGAGATCGCCAAAGAAGAGCTCCAGGCCGCCAACGAGGAGCTGACCACGGTCAACGAGGAGCTCAACAGCCGCAACGCCGACTTGGGCCAGGTCAACGACGACCTGCTCAACCTGATCGCCAGCGTCAACCTCCCGATCGTCATGGTCTCGGCCGATCTTCGCATCCGCCGTTTCAGCGCCAAGGCGGCGAAGCTCATGAATCTTCTGCCCGGCGACATCGGCCGGCCGATCGGCGACATCAAGCCGAAGATCGAGCTCCCCGATATCGAGGACCTCATCCACGAAGTCATCGAGTCCGCGACGCCCCGCGATATGGCGGTCGGCGGCCCGCAAGGCGGTTCGTGGTCGCTGCGCGTCCAGCCCTACAAAACCATCGACAACAAGATCGAAGGCGCGGTGCTGGTGTTCCTGGACCCCCCGCCGACTTCCGCCGCGTAGAATTCGGTTACGCGCCCGCTATGGCCCCGGCCCGCCGGGCCGCGCTACAGTGCCTCCAACGGCTGGACAAGGAGGCGGTATGAAGAAATCGATATTCGGGGCGTTGGCGTTGTCGGCGGTGATGAGCGGCGGGCGCGCGAGGGCGGTGGCCGTTGCGACGGAGCCCCGGCTGCAAATCAGCCAGCTGTCGGGCACGATCGAGGTGGAGACCCCGGGCCGCAAGGAAAGCGTCGCCGGCCAGCAGCTTCCGTACCTTCGCTCCGGTTCGATCGTCCGGGTGCGCTCAGGCGCGGCCGCGTTCCGCTCCGATCTGCGCGCCTCCGTGCGCGCGGGCACGGGAGACGCGTTTCACTTCACGGCGCTGAAGCCGGAGGGCGAGCGCGGGGGCGCGGTGCGCATCGCGGCGGTGGAGACCGAGCCGAAGGGCCTCGAGGTGACGGTCGGCGGTGAGAAATTCCTGCTGCGCAAAGGCGGCGCCGTGCTGCTGACGCCGACGGGGCCGGGCGAGGTGACGGTGAAGTCCGACGCGGGCGCGGTCCTGATCGCGGCCGGCAGCCGCGCCAAGAACGGGCGCGTTCGATCCTCTCATCACGAAATGAGCGAGGGGGAGGCGATCATCGTCGCCGTGGGCGAGGGGGAGCGTTTGACGGGCCCCGGCATGAGCCTGGCGGGCCTGAGCGTCAAGCCCAAGAACGAGACGACCTTCGCGGCGACGAGCGACGGACGCACCGAGACCGTGAGCGAGGCGAGCTCGGAACCGGCCCGGCAGATGATCGCGAGTTGGCCCGCGGCCTCCCGCCTCGTCGCGGAGGCGATGATCGCCAAGTACGGTCCGCCCGACGCCGCCGACGACGAGCGCCTGACCTGGAACGACAGCGGCGTCTGGCGCAAGACGACGGTGTCCAAAGAGGCGGTCTCGGGTTCGGACATCCTCAAGCAGACGATCGGCTACGCGGTGCCGCCGGCCACGCGCGAGGACCTGTCGCGGCTCGACCTGTCGGTGACCTCCGACGAGACCAAGGACGAGCTCTCGGCGACCAGCGCGTCCGAGGCGACCAACTTCCTGGCGATCAATCTCGCCGACGGGGTGGTGCGCGGGACGCGGACGCCCCAGGAAGCGCGCGAGTTCTACCTCAAGACCGTGGCCTTAAACGCCGCGGGCAAGACTTCTTCCTA
>JAYTIP010000060.1:0-5731 GCA_043731745.1 Elusimicrobiota bacterium
GTCCCGATGGTGGCAAAACGGGGCGTTTAGTGGTATAAAATTGCCATACTGCCTTTTCGGCAGCGTAAGAAAATAGGCGAAAAACGCTTATTTTTTCAGCCAATGGAGAGGTGGGTGAGCGGCTGAAACCGACGGTTTGCTAAACCGTTCTAGGGCGTAAAGCCTTAGCGAGGGTTCGAATCCCTCCCTCTCCGTGCTTTATAAAAACAATGAACGGCCAGATCTCGTCGCTCGATGAGTTCTGGCCGTTCTACGTTTCTCAACATCTCAATCCCGGAAACAGGCGGTTACACTTCGCCGGGACGACTTTTGGGGTGTTGTTGGCGGTGCTGGCGCTCGTTCTCCGAACACCTCTCTTCGGTGCCGTCGCTTTTATCGTCGCCTATGGCTTCGCTTGGGTGGGGCACTTCGGCTTCGAGCGCAATCGTCCGGCCACCTTCCAATACCCTTGGCTGTCGTTTCTCGCCGACTTCCGGATGTATCGGCTGATCGCGACGGGGCGAATGGACGCCGAGATCAGTCGGCTTGCGCCGGAACTGAAGCGTCTGCGGGCTTCTTAAAAAAAGCCGCGAGCTGGTCGAGGTTCTCGATTTTGCGGCACGCGGGCAAAGCGCGCTGGAATATTTTCCCGTAACCCTTCTTGAGCATGCGCGAGTCAAGGCAGATGACCGCGCCGCGGTCCGATGAGGAGCGGATGAGGCGGCCGAAGCCTTGGCGGAACTTCATGACGGCTCTGGGTAACGACCAGTCTTTGAAGTAGTCGCGGCCGTTTTCTTCCAGCCAACGGCGGCGCGCCGACTCGAGCGCGGAGAAGGCGCTCGGAAACGGAAGCTTGGCCATCACGACGCAGGACAACGCTTCGCCGGGGACATCGATCCCCTGCCAGAAGGTGTCCACGCCAAGGAGGACGGCGTCGCCCGCCTCTTCAAACTCGCGCACGAGCGCCTCGTGGCCCGAGGAGCCCTGCGCCCACACCGGACGATCGGTGATTTTCTTGCGAAGCAAGGAATGAACCTTCTTCATGGTCTTCCAGCTGGAAAAGAGAAGGAAGACGCCGCCGGGCACGCGCTTGACGATGTCCGCGCAGGCCTGCGTGACGGCCTCGGCGTGCGCCTCTTCGTCTTTGGGATCGGGGATGCCGTCGACGGCCCAGAAGGCGGCCTGAGTGGCGTAGTCGAAGGGCGAGTCGAGAACGAGTTCCTTGGCTTCGGGCAGACCGACTCGCGCTTTGAAGTCCTTGAGGCCGTCGCCGGTCGAGAGCGTGGCGGAGGTGAGGACCGCGGGGATGCCGCGGGAGAACAGCCCTTCGGAGAGGCGGCGGCCCACATCGAGCGGGGCGGCGCGCAGTTCGGGGCCGGTGCGCGGCCACGAGACCCAGCGCGCGGTGGCGGAGGAGTCGGGCTTGAGGATGGCCATTAGATCGTGGCCGAACTGGGCGACGCGGGCGTGGAGCTGGCGCATCTCGGTCTCGTCGGGCGTGCCCTCGGCGGCGGACGCGGCTTCGGCCAAGCCTTTGTCGAGTGCCAGCAAGGCCGCGGGCGGATACTGCGGCGCCGATTCGAGCAGACGCCCCTGATTGTCCTCGTCGGCGTCCTTGAGGCCGTTGTCCTTGGCGAGCGTTTCGAGAAAGGCGCCCAGCGCGGCCGCGGTCTCGGCGGCGAGCGAGTCGAGATTCTCGTCCCCATAAATCTTCGCGGCGGCGCGAACTTCTTCGGTGAGCTGAACGACGCGCGAGAGCCCGGCGGTCACGCCGTAGCGCGCGGCCGCGGCGTCCTCTAAATTGTGCGCCTCGTCGAGGATCATCGCGTCGGAGGGGGGCAGGCGCGCGCCCGAGAGAAGGAGGGCGTGGTTGACGACGAGAATGTGCGCGCGGTCGGCGCGCTCGCGGTCGCGGCGCCACAGGCAGCGGTCCCAGTACGGACCGCCGGGGCCCATGCACACATCGGTGTCGCGGGCGAGGCGGTCCCAGAGATTCTGGGGAACCAGCTCCGGCAAGGACGAACGATGGCCGCTTTGCGCGTTCTTGGCGTGCGCGTCCAGGCGCTCGAGCATCTCCTTGCCGGTTTCGGAAACCGAGTCGGGGCGCATGCGAAGCCGCGCCAGGCGCTGGACGCATAGATAATTGTCGGCGCCCATGAGCATGGAGTAGCGCAGCGGAAGGCCGAGCAACTCGAGCGCCTTCGCGGCGGCGGGCAGCTCGTGGTTCATGAGCTGCTCCTGAAGCGCGCGCGTGTGCGTGGAGACGATCACGCGGCGGTCGCGCGTCACCGCCCAAAGCGCCGCGGGAAGCAGGTAGGCGAGGCTTTTGCCGACACCCGTGCCCGCCTCGACGACGAGGTCGCCTCCGCTCTCGAGCGAACTCCAAACGGCGCCCGCCATTTCTTCCTGAAGCGGACGAGGCTCCCAGCCGGGACGGGCGCGCGCGAGCGCGCCTTGCGGCCCGAACAGCTCGCCGAGTTCCATACGACGATTGTACCGTTTACCGCAACGCAACAACGAGGGGTCTGACCCCTATCTGTACGCGAGCGCCGAAAAAGTGGGAAAGTGGGAGGCCTGACACCAATTTACAGGGAGGCGAGGCGGCGGGCGAGGGGGGACTCGCCGGGCATGGAGACGGCCAGGGATTTGACGGCTTCGTCGGCGGCGCGGCGAGCGGCGAGGGCGGCGTTGAGGGCGGCTTGAGCGGCGGAGAGCTGCGACGCGTAATCGGCCGTCGCGGCGGGGGCGGCGTCGAGCTTTTTGAGCTCGCTTTCGTAGAGGCGTAGGCGCTGGTCCTGGCCTTCGGCGCCGAGCTCGAGGAGATAGGAGAGGACGACGCGGTCGACGGCGGAGCGGCGCGGGTCGGCGGCGTAAGAGCCGCCGTCGGCGCCGGAGCCGAGGCCGAGCTCGTCGAGCGCGGCGAGATACGCCGCGCGGCCGGTCTCGACGCGCGTGTAGGCCTCGCCATAGTCGCCCGCGCGGCCGCGCACGGTCTCGTAGGTCTCGCGGCGAGCGCCGCCGCGGAAGGCCTCGAGGGCGTCGGCGCGGGCGGCCTCGCGCTCTTCCTGGGCCCAGCGCGTCTCGCGCATCAAGGCGCCGGAGCCGAAGATCAGATTCAAGCGGCCGTCGACGGTGCGCGGGTCTTTCGAGCTCGCGGATTCGCCCGGGGCGATCGTGCCGTTGTTCTCGACGACAGCGGGGAACTGGCTCGGGTCGAAGTAGCGCTGGACGGGATCGGGAAGGATGCCCAGCACATCGATGGCGTGGAGGATGGTGCCCGCGGCGCCGTGGCGGATCGAGGCGCCGCCCTCGGCGCGGTGCGCGTAGGCGCGGCCCAGGTAGCCCTGCTGGTTTGAGTCACGGCCCGTGATCATCTCAACCGGGATCTGGACGATGCCGCGCGGGATTTCAAAGACGAGGTCGGGCCATTGCCCGGGCGAATACGCCCAGTGGCGCGCGGCGGAGGCCGAATCCTCGGCGGCGCGCAAGCGCGCGTCGGTCATCTCGCGGCCGAGGCTGACGGAAAGGCCCGTGCCGGGATCGATCCAGCGTTTCGGACGCGCGGTCGGAGCGTACTCCTCGTTCGTGTTTTTCCAGACTTTACCGGACGCGTCCTCGAGCCACCAGCCGGCGGCGTTCTTGGCGAGGGCGTCGCGGTCGTTGAACACGCGCTTGACGCGACCGTCCGCGTCGGTCTCGATGGCCATCGGCGCCTCGCCGAGCCAGCGCGTCGCAGGCGTGTTGCCCAGGGCGGTCGTGACCGTACCCAGGCGGTAGGCAGCGACGGTGCCGTCTTCGGCGAGGCCGATCGACAGCTCGGAGGCGCGGTGGAAGCTCCAGCCGTGC
Organism: Elusimicrobiota bacterium; assembly: GCA_043731745.1. Classification (GTDB taxonomy): domain Bacteria; phylum Elusimicrobiota; class Elusimicrobia; order UBA1565; family UBA9628; genus GWA2-66-18. The sequence continues at coordinate 3,826 of JAYTIP010000060.1, forward strand.
GCGGGGTCCTTGGGGTCCTTCGCGTCGGAGACGGCCTTGTCGAATTCTTTCTGATCGAGGTAGACGGCGGCGACCGCGCCGTCCGCGTCGAGCGCGAAGCCGAAGGAGGACAGCTTGAGCTTGAGCCAGCCCGCGCGGCGGGCGGCGAGCGCCTGACGACGCGCTTCGTCCGCCAGAGCGACGAGTCCGGCGCGGCCGAGCTCGGCGCGTTGGAAGGAAGCGGACGCGCCGTCGGCCTCGAGAGCCTCGAGAGACGGATAGCGCGCGGGGTCGGGGGCGGCGCCGTCGACGCGAACCAAGGCGACGAGCTCGGAGGGAGCGCGCAGGCGGGCGGCTGCGACGGGGACGGCCTTGCGCAGGCGCGTGCGCGGGTCGGCGACGGCCTCGAACCACAGCACGCGTCCCTGGCTTTCGAGGCGGCGCAGGTCCGCCAAGGTCATGGCCTCGCCGCCCACGATCACTTCCGCGGTCTTGAGCGCTTCGGCGAGCGCTGCGCGGCGGGCCGCGTCGTCGCGCTGCGCCCGCACTTGAGTCAATTTCTCACGCGCGGCGTCGTCGCCCTCGACGATCTCAGACCAGCCGTCTTTGAGCGCCTCTTCGGCGGTCTTGGGGCGAGCGCCCACGAAGGTGACGGGGGCCACGAAGCGGCGGCCGGCGATGTCGCTCACGCGGCCGGCGCTATCAAATCCGCGGACTTCGTCCGCGGACGACCAGACGACGCCGTTCTCGGAGCGCAGAGCGATCAAGGCGGGCAACGCGTCGCCGTGGCCGACCCAGCGCGCCTTCATCGCGCGCAGGAAGGCGACGGTCTCGGAAGCGGGGCCGATCTCGCGGGTCTCGGAGGGATCGAACCGCAAACCGCGCAGGCGGGTCTCGCCGAGCGCGATGGCGGCGTCGAGCGTCAGGATCCCACGGCCGTACTGCAGGCGCTCGCGCCGGCGCGCGAGGCTCTCGCGTACGGCGAACAGGCCGCCCAAGGCGCGCGTCCAGGCCGCGTCGCCGGCGACGGCGGGAAGCGAGAGCGTGCGCGCGAGTTCGGTGTCGAAGGCGTCGAGCGCGCTGACATAGGCGTCGAGCGCCTTGTCCTTGAGGAGCTGGTCTTGCGGCGAACCGGAGCGGGCGAGCCACGCGGCGAGCGCGGTGCGGCGCATCTCGGCGACGCGGGTGTCGAGGTCGATGAGGCGGCGCACCGGAGCGTCGAGCACGGCGGGGGCCTTCATCGCGTTCCAGTAAGTCTGCGCGATGCCGGCGTTCATGCGCTCATCGGCGGCCATTTTGAGGCCGACGGCCTCGGCGTCGGCGCCCGCTTCCTGGCGTAGGAAGCCCATGAGCCCCGTCCAGGTCGCGCCGCGCGCGGGATCGCCGGCCTGAAGTTCGGAGAGAACGCGCGCGAGCGCGCCTTCGATCAGGCGGCGGCGGCCCTGGAGGTCGATGCGCATGAGGCGGTCGAGCGTTTCGGCGGGTGTATAGTCGTTGGTGCGCACCGCAGCGTCGTCGCGCGAGGCGATCCGGTAGCGCTCGGCGAGGACTCGCAGTTCCGCGCGCAGGGACTCGGGCGCGCCCGCGAGGAGCTCGTCGGTGCGCTGTGCGAACGCGGGGTCGAGGAGCTTGTCGGCCCACCAGGCGAGCAGGCGCTCGCGCGCGGTGCGCTCGGTCGGAGAGAGAGGATCCGTACCATCAGGGCGCGACACGGAAGGATGGATATAGGCGGCGGGCTTGATGCCGAGGGCGGAGAGCTCGCCGGTGAGGCGCGCGAAGTCCTCGGCGAGCGCCTGCGTGCCGGCCACGAAGTCGTTCTGCGCGCGCGCGGCCTCACCCTGGGCGGCGGCGATCTCGGAAACGGGGGAGAGCTTCATGCGAACGCGCTCGACGGCGCCGAGCAGGTCGCGGCGCGCGGTGATCTCGC
>JAYTIP010000061.1:0-8944 GCA_043731745.1 Elusimicrobiota bacterium
GTGCCGAAGTGGGCGCTCACGCAGCGTCCCGGGAGCGCGTCGACCATGGCCCGCAGGGGAGCGGCGCCGTCGAAGCCGATGATCGACTGCGGCGTCTCGACCATGAGCTCGACCTTGATCGTGTTGGCCTTGAGCTTCTTCTTTTTCTCGAACGCGTTGAGCAGCTTATGCAGGGCAGCGGCCTGGCCGGGGTGGACGACCTTGGGCAAAGTGACATAGAAGGGATCGGGAAGCTTGCCCTTGGTCGCGCGAATCAAGGTCGTCAGGAAGATGTCCATCGTCCGGGCCGAGCGGGCGGCGAGCTCGTTGGAGAAGGTCTTGATGCGGATGCCGATAAACGGCGGCAAGGTTTTTTCCGCCAGGCCGCGAGCGACCTCCTCGGCGGCGGAAGCGGCGTGAGCGTCCTCCTCGGCGTCGGGGCGGTTTCCGTAGCCGTCCTCGAAGTCGATGCGGAAATCCTCGACCGCCTCGCGCTTGAGCTTCTCGACGACGCGATCGTACACCTTCATTCCCAGGACTTCGTCCATTTCTAAAACGCGGGAGAAGGTGATCGCATCCGGCGCGTAACGGGATAAGGAACGAAGCGACAACTCGCCGAGCTTCTTGGCCGAGTCGAATTTAAAGAGATGCGCGCCGCCGTAAACGGTATGAACGGGCTGGCGACCGAACGCGTCGCCCGGATAACGCTTCATATGAAGAAGATTTTCGCGCGTCAGCGCGGAGAAGGCGGTTTTGATGGACTTAGGATCAAGGGTCGCTTGGGGCTTCATTTGAGATCTCCGCGTAAAAACGCCGTTAAAATATTTCTGGACACGACTAATCTGTATTCCCTGGTTGACCGTATGTCGTCGATCGGTGCCACATCAGACGTCAAGAGTTCGGCGGCGGCGTTAATCGAGCGCTCGTCGAGACGCCGCCCCGTCAAAAACTTTTCGGCCGCATACAAGCGCTTGACCGTCGGTGCAAGGCTCCCGAACGCAAGCCGTGCCTCCGTGACTTCTCCATTCGTTGCCGTCCAAATCTGTCCCGCGAACATCGTCTTTGAAATCGCCTGCGCCGCGCGAGTGCCCACCTTTCTGAAAGCCGCGTACTTCGGCGGTTTGCCGTACGGGAGGAAAATGGCTTCGATGAGTTCTCCCGGCTTCAGCGTCGTCTTCTTCACTCCCGCGAAGATCTCGCTGATCGGTATGGCCCTGCGTCCGTTGGGTCCGTTGACGCGCACCGTCGCCTCATACACCGCCAGCGCCGGGAAGGTGTCTCCCGCCGGCGACGCGTTGGCGATATTCCCGCCGATCGTCCCGCGATTCTGAATCTGCGCCGCCCCGACCGTCGCACACGCCGCCACCAAGAGCGGAAACCGTTTTTTCAAGGTGGGGTGCGCTTGGATCTGCGCGTGCGTGACGAGGCTTCCTAAATCGACGCCGTCCGACACCACCGAGATCTTCTTCCACTCGGAGACGCGCGACAAATCGAGCACCGCGCGCCCGTTCATGAGGCCCAAGTTCCAGCCCACCATGAGGTCGGTCCCGCCCGCGATCGCAATCGCCGTCGGCAGCTTGGCGTAGGACTTGAGCGCTTCGACGGCCGTACGGGGGGACAGCACCGTCATCGACTTCGCGTCGCCCCTCATTTCTTGGCCGCCTTGATCACGGACTTCACGATGTCCTGGTAGCCGGTGCAGCGGCACAGATTGCCGGAGAGCGCGGTGCGCACGGACTTGTCGTCGCACTTGCCCTTGGAGCGGATGTGAGCGTGAGCGGTCATCAGCATGCCGGGCGTGCAGATGCCGCACTGCGCGCCGCCGCAGGCGAGAAAGCCGGCCTGGAGCTTCGAGAGCTTCTCGGGCGTGCCGAGGGACTCGACCGTCTCGATCTTGGCGCCTTCGGCCTGGCACACCGGGATGAGGCAGGAGTTGACGGGTTTGCCGTCGAGCAGGACGGTGCACGCGCCACACTCGCCCTCGCCGCAGCCTTCCTTCGTGCCGGTGAGCGCGAAGTCCTCGCGTAGCGCGTCGAGCAGCCGCTTGAAGGGCGCGCCGCCGAAGGTTTTCTTCTTGCCGTTGACGGTGAGCTTGATCATGAGAGGGCCTTTGCGATGCGTTCCGGGGTCAGCGGCAAAGTCGGAATCAGTTTACCGGTCGCGTGCAGGACAGCGGCGGCGACGGCGGGCCCGGGGATGTCCATGGGCAACTCGCCCACACCTTTCGCTCCGAACGGTCCGCGCGAGTAGGGCTTCTCAACGAGAATGACCTCGAAGGGCGGGGTGTCGAGGCTCGTCGGGATGACATAATTCGTGAGCTGGGCGTTGATCATGACGCCATCTTTGAAGATTGGCTCTTCGAGAAGCGCCCAGCCCAAGCCCTGAGTCGAGCCGCCGATGATCTGGCCTTCGGCGAGTAGGGGGTTGATGGCCTTACCGATATCTTGGGCCGTCGTGACCTTATGAACGCGCACCTCGTAGGTGAGCTTGTCGATCTCGAGGTCGACGACAATGGCCGCGTACGAGTAAACGCCGTACGCGTCGCCCTTGTAGGTCGCGTCGTCCCAGGTCACATCGGCGGGCTTCTCGAACTGCACTTCGAAGCGGCGGGCGGGAAGCGCCTTGCACAGGACGGCGGCGGCCTTTTTCAGGTCGGCCGCGTTCGTGGGCACGCGTCCGTACTCGTTTTCAAAGGCGCGCTTGAGGTCTTTGACCGCGCGATTGACCAGGCCGCCGACGATCATGCAGGTGCGCGAAGCGACCGTCGGCCCGGAGTCGGGGACCTTGTGCGTGTCGGGCGTCTCCACGGAGAACCAAGACGCGGGGACGCCGAGGGCGTCGGAGGCGACCTGGGCGAACATGGTGTTCGTGCCCTGGCCGATTTCCGTCGAGGCGGCGAGCACGATCAGCTCGCCCTGGCGCGTGAGCGCGACGCCCGCGCGCGAGGCGAGGTAGACCTCGCCGGAGCCGGTGAAGCCCGCGCCGTGGTGGCAAACCGCCAAGCCGATGCCTTTCCAGGTTTTATTCTTGGCGTTCTTGTTCCATCGGTCGTACTCGCTTCGCTTCGCCTTATAATTCGAGGCCTTGACCGTTTTCTCCAAGCACTCCTGGGCGCCCACGGACTCGAGCAACAGCTGGCCCGTGGCCGTGGTCGAGCCTATCGTGAAGATGTTCTTGCGGCGCAGCTCGAGCGAGTCCATCTTGAGAGCGGCGGCGATCTTCTCCCAGTGCAGCTCGGCGGCGAACAAGGTCTGCGGCGCGCCGAAGCCGCGGAACGCGCCGTTGGGGGGCGTGTGCGTCATGACGACCTTCGAGCGCACGCGCACATTCGGACATTCGTAGACGCCGGCGGCGTGCAAGGTGCCGCGCGAGAGCACGACGGCCGACAAAGTCGCGTAAGCGCCGCCGTCCATGATGACCTCGATGTCCTGGGCGAGCAGACGGCCGTCCTTGGTCAAAGCGGTGCGATGGCGGGCGATCGCGGGATGGCGCTTGGTGGTGGCGGCCATGTCCTCGTGACGGTCGTAGACGATTTTAACGGGACGCCCGGCCTTCAGCGCGAGCAGGGCCGCGTGGCCGGAGAGCATGGACGGGTACTCCTCCTTGCCGCCGAAACCGCCGCCGGTCACGGTTTGGATGATTCGGATCTTATCCTCGCCGCGGTTGAAAATCTGCTTCATCGCCTTGAGCACGTAGTACGGGCACTGAAGAGAGCCGGTGATGACGAGGACGCCGTTCTCCTCGTACGCCGCGATGGCGTTGTTCTCGATGTAGGCCTGTTCTTGCGACGGCGTGCGGTACTCACCCTCGACGATGAGGTCCGCCGCCGCGAAACCCGCGTCGAGGTCGCCGCGGGTGATCGTGTAGGACTTGAAGATCTTCTCCGATTTCTCCATGTCGAAGACGGGCGGGAGCTTCTCGTACTCGATCTTGACCCGCTTGGCCGCCTCGTAGGCGGTCGCGCGATCGGCGTGGGCGATGAGGACGATGGCTTCCTCGCGGTGGCGAACGATCCCGTCGGCGAGCAGGGGCTGATCCGGCTCGATGAGCGCGACGATGTTCTTACCCGGGATGTCCTTGGCGGTGACGATCACGCACTCGTCCCAGGGGAATCCGGGCTCGTAGGAGATGGACTTGATCTTACCGTGCGGCACCGAGGAGCGCACCGTCACGCCGTGCCAGCAGCCGGGGATGTCGAGGTCGTCGAGGTATTTGGCGCGGCCCGTCAGCTTGGCCGGCCCGTCCCGCCGCGGTTCGTTCTTACCGACGCTCATGCCCGCATCTTACCAAAACTTCCGAAACTTCAGGTCAGGCACGCGGTTAGTTCGTTTTGTGGAGCTTGGACATGTAGTTGAAGTAGGCCATCAGATCGTTGAGGTCGTTGGACTCGAGTTCGTCGAAGTCGGGCATCTTGGTGTGGCGGAAGTCGGAGGCTTTCTTGATGAACTTCTTCAGGAAGGATTTGCGCTGGTAGCTCGTCACGCCGCGGGGTTCGTTGAGGTCGGGGCCGACGGTGCCGCCGGCGCCGCTGATGGAGTGGCAGGAGATGCACGAGCGCCGGAAAATCGTCCAGCCGCGAACGGGGGCGGTGTCCGGGCCGGCGCCCTTGGGCAGGGCCTTGGGGTATTCGTCTTCGAGCACGGTCATCTTGACCCCGACGGTCTGCCAGGGCCACGGGAAGCCGTTTTTCGGGCCTTGCTCGGGGCCGGTCCAGACGAGGTAGAACGGCGCGGGAGTACCGCCCTTGGGTAAGGTCTCCCAGTCCTTCAGATCGGCGTCGGCGAAGGCGATCATGCCGCCGTCGTTCATCAACACCGAGACCTGGGCGTGCGAGCGGTAGCCGTCGAGCGCGTCGAAGAACACCTCGCCCATGGCGTTCTCGCCCCAGCTCCCGCCGTAAGCGGCGGTCAGCAGATCTTTGAGCGGGACGGCGCGGTAATGCTTCGTCTTCTTGAACGCCGGGTCTTCGATCGTGATCGTGCGCGCGGCGGGGCGTTTGGCCATGTCGGCGGCGCTCAGGCGCAAGACTTCCTTTTCGCCGGAAATGAAGACGAGGGCCGGCGGAAAAAGGTCTTCGGCGGACGCGCGCACGGGAGCCAGGAGAAAAGCGAGGAAGAGGAGCATGACCTCATTGTACAAAGCGAGGGGCCGTCCGGCCCCCCGGAAAGGTGCCGATGGGCTCATGTGCCGTCCCTTGCGCATACTTATAATGAGCCGTGCGCCGTTTCCTGTCCGTCGCCGTTTCCTTCACTTTGGCCGCCGCGAGCTGTCCGCTCGACGCGGCGGCGCAGGTCGTGCGCGGAAACATCGAGCTCGCGCCGTTGCCGCCGTCGCTCGGCTCGGTCGCGCGTATTCCCTCGCTCTCGCCGGGGTTGGCCGGGTTCCCGGCGTTGAACGCGGCGCTCGCACCGGCGCTGGTCCCGTCTTTTGTCCCCGCGCCGTCGCCCCTCGCAGTCCCGATCGCGGCGATCGCGCAGCCGGCGCCGGTCGCGCAACCCGTCGCCGCGCCGATTGCTCTGAGCGTCTTCAACGCGGCCAAGCCGGCCTCACGCGCGGATCGGGCGCCACTGCCCGCGCCCTCTTCCGTTTTGTTCGACGGCGCCGCGGCGCGCCCGGCGGCGTCGAGTGAAGATCCCGTCGTTCCCGATAATGAGAATCCGTCCGCGCGCTCTCCTCGCAGGCGAGAGCTGCCGCGCCGCTTCACGAGCCGTCTCGCTCGTTGGACGGGCGTCGCCGCGCTTTACTCCGTCTACCGCGACGGAATTCTCGTGCAACGCCATGCCGACCGCCTGCAGGATCACTCTCTTCCGCCCGCGCGCCGCGCCGCCTCGGCCCGCTTCCTCGATTCCCTCGGCCGAGCCGAGGCCGTACCCGCGCTCGGCTGGGCCGTCGAAAACGATCCCGTGCCCCGCGTGCGCGCGGCCGCCCGTGCCGCTTTGCTCTCGCTGACGCTTTCCGCCGAGCCCAAGCTCATTCGCGTTCTCAAGGCCCACCCCAGGTCCTCCGCGCGCGAGGCCGCCGCGGAGTCGTTGACCTGGCTCGTGCGCTACGCCGACGCCCCCGAGGCCGTCGAGGCGCTCGCCGCCGCCGCCGCGCTCGATCCCTCGGAGGACGCGCGCCTGGCCGCGGTCTCCGCTCTGTCCGAGGCGCAGAACCCGAAGGCGCTCGCCGCTCTCGAGTGGATGAACGCTCACGAAGACCGGCCCCACATGCGCTCAGCGCTGGCGATCGCCCTGTCAGAGTCCCATCGCCGTCTCGCGGGCCTGACTTTGCGCGAGCCCGGCCGCGCCGCCGAACCGGCGGAATCGCGCGGCCCCCTTCATGAGGTCGCCCTCAAGCGCGCGATCGTCGTCGCGTCCGTGCTCGCGGTCGTCGAACTCGCGGGGGGCGTTCTCACCGGCAACATGGGCCTTAAAGCCGACGCGATGCACCATATCGCCGATCAATTCATACGCGGCGCGGCGCTGCTCTCGATCTGGCTCTCGCGGCGGCCGCCGAACTCGCGCAAATCGTACGGCTACCTGAAGGTGGAGTCGGTCGTCGGCTTGCTCGGGGCGGGCGCGATCGCCTTCATGGGCGTCGACATGGGAATTGAGGCGTGGCACCGCTTTTTCACGCCGGGCGCCGCCGCGAACTGGAGCGTGGTCCTCTACGCGCTCGCGAGCCTGGCGTCGAACGCCCTGACCGCTTTGATCTTGTGGCGCCACCACGGCGAGAATCTGAGCATGAAGGGCTCCTTCCTGCACGCGATGACCGACGCGGTCGGCTCGATCGCGGTGATCGTCTCGGCCGTCGCGGCGATCCTCTTCGGCTGGGTCTGGGTCGAACCGGTCGCGGTCGCCTTGATCGTCGCTTTGATCATCAAGACCTCCTGGGAACTCGGCAGGCCCTCCTGGAACATCCTCATCGACGCGGTTCCTGAAGGCATCAACCTCGACAAAGTCGAAGCCGACCTGCTCGCCGTTCCCGGCGCCGCCGGCGTGCGCGACCTTCATGTGTGGGCGCTCAACTCGACCTTGACCGCGTTGACCGCCACGGTGTTCGTGAAACCCGGGGTGGACCACGACGCGGCGCTCGCCGCCGCGAAAGCCGCCGTCGAAAAGCACGGCATCCGCCGCGCGACGGTTCAGATCGAGACGCTGAAGGACTAGGCTAGTCCTTCAAAGACACGACGGGGAAGAACAGCCCTTTGCGCGTGCGCGTCCACCAGGCGCCGTCGGCTCGGCGTTGCTCCGGCGTCGTGAAGCGCGTCTCGTAGCGCACCGCGCGCGCGTACAACGGGCGGGCGCCCAGCGGATTGGGGCCGAGCAAGGACTCGACCTCGGGGCTTCCCTGGAGCAGACGGTAGAGCAGGTTGCCGAACCACGGGCTGTCCGTCGGCTCCCCGAGTGCCGCGAACCACATCTGCCAGTCGAGGCGCGGCATGTGGGGAGCCGTCCAAGGCGGGGCGCGGCGCGCGTCACCCGGTTTATACTGGAAAGGCCACTCCCGCCACTCGTGCCCGTCGGCGGACACTTCGACGACGATCTCGTCGCGTTGCCTCGTCATCACCGCGAACAGGCCGTATCGGTTGAACGAGCGCAGCGGCGACACGACGGCGATGAGCGCCCGGACCGGCCGCGGCGGCATGACGCCGTAGATCGTCGCGGTCTCAAAGACGCCGACCGTCAAAGACAGCGCCGCGAGAACGCCGACGGCGGCCCCTTTCCAACGGCGTGCGGAAGGGGCGCTTCCTCGCGTTACCGCTCGGTCGCGCGCCAACATCCAGTCGTCGAGGCACGCGAGGCACAGCACGATCGTCAGCAGATTGAAGAATCCGTAGTTGCCCGTCGCGGCGACGAGCACCATGAACGCCGCGATCACCGCGGCGCCGAGGGCGCGCGGGCGCCGCGGTGCGAGCAGCAGAAGTGGGGCGCCGAGCTCGATGGCGAACATGACGGCGCAGCAGAATTTCTGGCAAGCCGGGGCGAGCAAGTTCGCGTACCAGGCGAGCGGCGTGGGCAGGGGCTGGGTCCAGTAGTGATAGGTCAGCGCGGTGAGATCACGCCATGCGGTGTCGCCGGAGCACAGCTTCACGAGACCGGACTGCAGCATGAGCTTGACGAGCAAGAGGCGCAGCAGTACCAAAGCGCCCCGCGACGGCGTCGCCCGGCGCGCGCTCCAAGTGCCTAGGAAGCAGGCGATGAGGCCGGCCTCGAGCAGGAGCGCGTCCCACTGAAAGCTCATGAAGTCCCCGCCGACCGCGCTGAGCGACAGATACAGCGCCCAGCACGCGAGCGCGCACGGGCCCGTCGCAATATTGAGGATGAGTCCGAGCGACGCGAGGGCTCCGAGCCAGGCGTACGCGGAGAGCGCGGCGTCGGAGGAAGCGAACCAGGCCACGGTCGGGATCAACCAATAGCGCGAGGCCCCGAGTTGGGCCTTCGCCGACACGAGGAAGGCGGCCGCGGGCAGAAGCCCTCCGGAGCCGATCAGGCCGCGCAACTGGAGCGCGAAGGAGCTGAAAGCGAGCAGGTAGCAGAGGCCGAGCCCGCCCAGGACGAGCCGGATCGTGCGATCGACCGGCGCGGGTACCGGTGACTCGCCCCACAGCAGGCGCGTCAGTCTCGAGAAGAAAGGACGCCGCGCCGCCACGACGCGGTACGCCGACTCCGACAGCGGGGCGACGCCGGGGACCGCGTACAGCGCCGGGAGCCAAGCGAAGCCGGGAGCAAAAGAGAGCGAGCGAAACACCGCTTCGGCGGCTCGGCTCGTCTTTCCGGGCTCAAAGAAGTGCACCGCCTCGGTGAAGTGTTCGCGCGGGACTTCCTTGTGGCGCGCGGCGGCGTTTTGATAGGGCTCGTAGTCGACCGCGTCGCCGGTCGCGCAACGCCACCGCTCGATCCACAGGCGGCAGAAGCCGCATTCGCCGTCGTACACGAGCACGGGGCTCCGTTTGCTCATGCGCCGATTATAGCAGTGGTGT
>JAYTIP010000062.1:0-5654 GCA_043731745.1 Elusimicrobiota bacterium
GACGGCGTCCATAAAATATCCATGCCGCGATTGTACTGATTGCTCGCCTCTTTTTGTAGAATCGGACCATGCCCACCGCGACCACTTCCCCGACGGACCTGAAGTCCCTGACGACGCAGATGCGCGTCGACATCATCCGCATGATCGAAGCCGCCGGCAACGGTCATCCCGGCGGTTCGCTGTCGATCATCGACATCATCACCGTGCTCTACTGGAAGTTCCTCAAGCACGACCCGAAGAAGCCCGATTGGGAAGGCCGTGACCGCTTCATTTTGTCCAAGGGCCACGCGTGCCCCGCGCTGTACGCCGTGATGGCGCATCGCGGCTACTTCCCGGTCGCGGACCTCATGAGCTTGCGCAAGCTCGGCTCGCCCCTGCAGGGTCATCCCGACAGACTTCGCCTGCCGGGCATCGAATTCTCGACCGGCTCGCTCGGCCAGGGCCTCTCCGTCGGCGTCGGTATGGCCTGCGCGGCGAAGCTCGACAAGAAGGACTGGAAGACCGTGGTCGTCCTGGGCGACGGCGAGCTTCAAGAGGGCCAGTGCTGGGAGGCCTTCATGTCCGCTCCCAAGTTCAAGCTCGACAACCTGATCACGATCATCGACCACAACAACGGCCAGATCGACGGCCCCGTCAACGAGGTCATGCCCATCGAGTCCCTCACCGAAAAGTTCGAGTCGTTCAACTGGGAAGTCCAGTGCATCGACGGACACGACCTCGTCGCGATCGAGCGCGCGCTGTCCAACGCCTGGACGGCGACCAACGGCAAGCCGCAAATCATCGTCGCCAAGACGATCAAGGGCAAGGGCGTCTCCTTCATGGAGAACAACATCGCCTGGCACGGCAACGCGCCCAAGAAGGAAGACGCCGACAAGGCCGTCAAGGAGATCGAAAATGCCCGCTAAAGCCACCCGCGAATCCTTCGGCGAAACGATCCTCGAGCTCGCCGACAAGGTCCCCAACCTCGTCGTCCTGGACGCCGACCTGTCGAAGTCCACGATGACCCAGCCCTTCATGAAGAAGTACCCCGCGCGCCACTTCGAGATGGGCATCGCCGAGCAGAACATGATCGGCGTCGCCGCGGGCTTGGCGCTCTCAGGCAAGATCCCCGTGCTGACCAGCTTCGCCTGCTTCCTCATCGGCCGCGTCGAGTCGATCCGCGTTTCCGCGGCTTACAACCAGACGAACATGAAGCTCGTCGGCACCCACGCCGGCATCGGCATCGGCGAGGACGGAACCTCGCAGATGGGCCTCGAGGACATCGCCGCGATGCGCGCGTTGCCGCACATGACGATTCTCCAGCCGGCGGACCACAACGAGACTCGTCAGGCCGTGACCTGGATGCTCGAGCACAAGGGCCCGGTGTACATCCGCCTGACGCGCCAAAAGATGCCCGACATTCATGGCGCCGACTACAAGTGGTCGCCTGACAAGATCGACACCGTGTTCGAGCCGGCGAAGAAGGCCGCGAAGCTCCAGGCGACGATCATCGCCTCGGGCGGCCCCGTGCCGCACGCGATCGAAGCGGCCAAGCTCCTCGAAGCCAAAGGCTTCTCCGTGCGCGTCGCCAACGCGTCGACCTTGCTGCCCTTCGACTCGGCCACCGTCGCCAAGCTCGCCGCCGACTCCCAGCGCATCGTCACCGTCGAGGACCACAACGTCCACGGCGGCCTGGGTTCCGCGGTGTGCGAGGCGATCGCCGAGCACGGCATCGCTTGCCCGGTCGTGCGCATCGGCCTGCGCTCCTTCGGCGAATCGGCCACGCCCGAGCAGCTGTACGAGAAGTACGGCCTGACGGCCCCGAGCATCGCCGAGGCCTGCCTCAAGAACCTCGGCTAGGATGAGCGCGCGGCTTCTCGCGCTCGTCTTGTGCGCCGCCGCGCTCGTCGCGGCGACGCCCGCGCCGCCCAAGGCCCCGCCGCCGGAGCCTCTCGCCTCGCGCCCGGCCGAGAAGGGTTGCCAGTGGCTGATCTTCAATTCGCCTGAGCTCGGCCTACGCGTGCCCTATCAACGCTGCGACTTCGGCTACCGCGTCATCGATTTCGGCCCCGGCAAGCGGTCTTTCTTCCAGTCCATGCAAGACAAGGGGAAAAAGGAAGACGTGTATCCGGTGATCACGATGTACGCGAAGAGCGAGGACGAGGCGCCCGACAAGGCGGTGCGCCGCGTCGCCTTCGGCAAGCTCAGCTTTTACAAGCGCCGGCATTGCGTCGTCGTCGCCACCCACATCCCGCACTTGGGCCTCAACAAGCAAGCGTTCACGATCTCGCCCGACAAGGAGTACGCGGCCAAGGTCGCCAAAGAGGCCGGCACCGACATCCCCGAGCCGCCCTGCGGCGACCAGGGGGAATCCGCCGACTCGATCTCCTACTTCGAGTTCCATCCGATGGAGAACGCGAAGCGCTTCGCCTTCGTGTCCGCCGGACAGGACACGCCTCTGTTCGACGAGACGATGATCCAGTTCCTGCCGTGATCGCCCGCGAACGCCTCGTCCTCGACGCGCTCCTGCCGCCCGGCGGACCCGAGGGCCTTCCCGGCGTATTCGAGGCCGGATTCGAGGCGTGGGAACAGGGCTTCGCCGCCGATGCTCCGCCCACTATGCGCGTCGGCTGGCGCGCGGCGCTGTTCGTCGCCTACTGGATCTCGCCGGTTCTGATCGCGCGCCTGCCGCCGCTCGGGCGCTTGAATGCCGACGAACGCGAAAGAGCCCTCGAAGCGATGGGCAAGAGCCGCTTCTATTTAATGCGTCAGTGCTTCCTCCTGCTCAAAGCCGTGACGAGCTTTGGATATGGAAGCACGACGACCGTTCGTCGTGTCGTGGGTTACCATGCGGGTTGACGGCGCGAAGGGCGAGAAGTTCGACGAGGTCTTCGACTATGTGGTCGTCGGCTCGGGCGCGGCGGGCGCGACCGCGGCGCGCGCGCTCGCCTCGACCGGCCGATCAGTCTGCGTCTTAGAAGAAGGCGCCGCGATCGACCCGAAGACCTTCGGCGACGACGCCTGGGGCGCGTTTAAGACCATGTTCCGCGACATGAACGGCCAGGTCGCGCGCGGCCGCGCCTTCATCCCGGTGATCCAGGGCCGCACGCTCGGCGGCTCGACGGTGATCAACTCCGCCATCGTCTGGCGTATCCCCGACGACGTGCTGGCCGAGTGGGAGGCGCTCGGCCTCGGCGACGCGCTGCCGGCCAAGGAACTGCACAAGAACTGGGACGCGATCGAAAAAGATCTCGATGTGGCGCCGACGCCGCCCGAGGCGTGGGGGGGCTTCAACAAGCTCATGCACGACGGGGCCGCGAAGCTCGGCGTCCTCGCCGAGCCGACGCGCCGCTACGCCTCCGGCTGCCGGGGCACGAGCCGCTGCCTGACGGGCTGTCCCTCCGGCGCCAAGCGCAGCATGCTCACGACTTATCTGCCGCAGGCCGAGGCCCAAGGGGCCGTGATCGTCACCGGCGCGGAGGCGCGCAAGATCGTCGTGAAGCACGGTCGCGCAGTCGCGGTCGAAGGACGCCTTGCGGCACCCGGCTTTCCCGCCTTCACCGCCAAGGCGCGCCTGGCCGTGGTCGTCGCCGCTTCCGCGATCCAGACGCCCCAGCTTCTCGCGCGCAGCGGCGTACGCTCCGCGCATCTGGGCGAACACTTCATGGGCCATCCCGGCACGCCGATCTCGGGGCTGTTCGACGAGAACGCGAACCTGTGGCACGGCGCGACCCAGGGCTACGACGCGACGCACCACCGCCGCGACGGGCGCTTTAAGATCGAGACGATCGGCCTGCCGCCCGAGGTCGTCTTCGCGCGCCTGCCGGGAGCGGGACGGCGCTGGAAGGAGAAGATGGCGCTCGCGAAGCGCTCGACGGTGTTCGCCGTGCAGACGCGCGCCTGGGCCGAGGGCTCGGTTCGGGAGGGGCCCTTCGGCGCCGACATCAAGTACGACCTCGGACGGCGCGACATGATGCAGATCCGTCGCGGTCTGCGCTTCGCCGCCGAAATGCTGTTCGCCGCGGGAGCGCGCGAGGTATGGCCCGGCGTGTACGGCCTGCCCGAGAAGATCCTGCCGGGCGAGGAAGCGCTTCTCGAGCACGGACCGGATAATCCCGGCTCCTACTCCTGGATATTGTCGCATCTGTTCGGCACCGCGCGCATGGCGGCCCACGCCTCGGCCGGCGTGGTGGGCCACGACTTCGCCGTGCACGGCGTCCCCAATCTCGTCGTCGCCGACTCGGCGGTGTTCCCAAGCAACCTCGGGGTCAATCCCCAGCACGCGATCATGGCCGTGGCGCGTTTGTGCGCCGAGCGCCTTGCGGAGAGGACCTGATGGAGCACCGCCCGCTGTTTTCGAGGATGAAGGCGATGAGCGCCGCCGAGCTCGACGCGCTGATGCGCGCAGGCCGCGCGCCCGCAGAGGACGCGCTCGCCGGTTGGGAGTTCCGCGGCTGGAATCACCCGCCGGTGCTCGCCTTGCTCGGCATCCGCAAGTTCGTGAAGGGCTTTTTCAAAGCCGACGGCCTCGAGGGCTACAACCGCCCGCCGAAGCAGGACGGATTCGACCAGGAGTGGACCGGGGCGGGCAAGCCCTTCGGCTTCTACCGCGTCGGTCCGCCCGTCGCACCCGACCTGCGCCTGCCTAACTCGCTTCTGCTGAATTACGGGGGCAGCCCGCGCAACGCGTTCTGGAAACCCGAGCGCGTTCTGCGCGACTACCTCGTCCAGCCCGATCCGTCGGAACCCGACGTGTTCCTAGGCCTCGCGACCTTGGCCTTGGGCTCCGCGCGTCCGGCGACGAATCACTTCTTAATCGAACGCCTGGGCCGGTCCGAATGGCGTCCCTAAGCGTTCTCCTGCTCGTCGCGTCGCTCGCGCGAGCGGCGGACGCGCCCCTGAAGACGATCCGCGTCGTCACCTTCAACGCCGCCGGCATCCCGCTCGTACATCGGGGAATCTATCGCCGCACCGAGGAAGCGGGCAAGGCGCTAGCGGCGCTCGGCGCGGACATCGTCGGCCTACAGGAAACCTGGCGCAACGTCGACGCCGAGGCGATCGAGCGCGGCGCGGGGCTGCCGTATAAGGCCCGCGTTCCGCGCCTGTACGCCTTTCGCACCGGCCTCACCATCCTCTCGCGCTGGCCCATACTCACGGTCGAGGAGACCGCCTTCTCCTCCGTGCGTCCGTCTTTGCGCCACGTCACCGAAGGCGAGTTCATGGCGAGCAAAGGCTTCCTTCGCGCCGTCGTCGCGACGCCGTGGGGGGAGCTCGATGTTTACGCCGCGCACACCTTGGCCGATTACACCGAGGTTCAGTACCATCTGCTGCGTTTAACCGAGCTCTATGAACTGTCCGAGACGATCCTAGACCGCTCGAAAGGCCGCCCCTTCGTGATCCTCGGCGACCTCAACTCGGGCCGCGGCGACCGCGAGTACGACGCGTTCTTAAACCTGCTCGGGCTCAGCGACGCGTGCGAAGCCGGAGGCCAGGAGCTATGTCCGGACGCCGATCACGCGCCGCGCATCGACCACATTCTGCTCCCCGGTCCGGTCGCGCGTGGACGAAAGGTTCTCGACGCGCCGATCGCGGGGACCGAACTGCATCTGTCCGATCATCCGGGCTTCGCCGCCGATCTGCCGCGCGCCGTCATGGCGTTGCGCGCCAAGCCGGAC
>JAYTIP010000063.1:0-4240 GCA_043731745.1 Elusimicrobiota bacterium
ATCCATCGCCTCGACCAACCTGAGTATCGTGCTCCACCGGACGTCCGCGTCCGACTCTGCCCGCGCCACATTCGATTGAACCAGACCGGCCTTCTCCGCCAGTTGCGTCTGAGTCATCCCGCGCATCATACGCAGACGCCTCAAAAGCTCTTGTCGAGACCAACCCTCTACCCCGTGGGCGGTCCAATATCCGAGAGCATCGAGGGGCTAAGTTCGCATAGCCGCTGGTGGCGGCAAGTCTTCCGGCCCTAACTGGTTGATTGATCGCATTTGAATATCTCACATTCGGGATTTTTACAGGCCCCGGGACGAGTGAATATCTCGCATTCGAGATAAGCCCTGAGCTCTACTTACCATACGATTGAGAGCCCCCCAAAGTTCCATCGAACGAACTTCAACCCAATCCGTAATAGTGGTGACGCCGCGCGCAGCCCCCACCGCGGCCAGGAGAACAACGATGAAGACCTTGCTTGCCGCGCTGCTCGTGCTCACCGCCGGCTACGCCGCCGCCGACGACAAAACCACCACGCCGGCGCCCGCCGTCAACGCCGAGAAGAAGGCCGAAGTCCAGAAGATCAATCAGGACATCAAGGCCGACCGCGAAAAGATCCACGCGGACAAGAAAGAGATTCACGAGGACTGGGAGAAGCAGAAAGACGAGGTCAAAACCCTCAAAGGCCAGGAGAAGTCGGCGGTCGACGCCGTGAAGGCCGACACCACCAAGTCCGCCGCCGATAAGAAGGCCGCGATCCAGGCGATCCGCGCCGACTACAAGTCCAAGCGCGAAGCGCTTCGCGCTCCGCTGAAGGCCGATCGTCAGAAGGCCCGCGAAGACATCAAGACCGAGCGCCAGGACATCCACAAGGACAAGGTCGAGCGCCGCACCATCCGCCACTCCAAATAAGGCCGCCCGGCCGGGGCGCCTCCCGAATCCCGGGGGGCGCCCCGCGCTTTTGGTAGAATAGACGCGTGGAAGAACCTCGCCCGACGCCTCCCGAGCCCGACGAACCCAAGGAGTCCTTCCCCCCGCGCCCCAAGCTCACGGGCCGCCCGAAGGGCCACGAGATTCCCATTCCCTGGGTCCGCCTGCGCTCGACCGCGTCCGGCCACCAGCTTTACAAGCGCATGGTGGGCGACGTGGACCCGAAGGCCCGCCCCGGCGACATCGTCGCCGTCTACGACCGTTTCGATGCGCCGTACGGCGTGGCGCTGTACAATCCGCGCAGCCTGATCGCGTTGCGTCTGCTTTCGCGCGGCGTCGGGTCGTTCGACGCGGACGCATTCTTTAACGAGCGGATCGCGACGGCCGTCGCTTTTAGAAAAAAGATTTTGGATCTGGACGCGAGAACGGACGCCTACCGACTTGTGCACGACCACGGCGACGGTTTACCAGGGCTTGTCGTCGACCGCTACGGCGACTGCATCGCGCTCGAGTTCTACTCGCTCGGCATGTACAAGCAGGCCGCGCGCATCGAACGCGCGCTCAAGATTCACTTCCCGACGGCCCGGTTCTTTCATAGGGCTTCGCCCCACACGCAGGAGATGGAAGGCTTCAAGGTCGAGCCGAATAAGGGAACGGGAACGCGCGTCAAAGAGAACGGCGTGACCTTTATCGTCGATCCTTCAACTGGCTACAAGACCGGCTTCTTCACCGACCAGCGCGAGAACCGCATGGCCCTCACCGCGTTCACGAAGGGCAAGAAGGTTTTGGACGTCTGCTCCTACACGGGCGGCTTCGGGTTGTACGCGAAGAAGCTGGGCGGAGCGGAAGAGGTCACCGCCGTCGAGCTCGATCCCGACGCCGCGGCCTTGCTCAAGATGAACGCCAACGCCAACCAGTTACGCATCGACGTGGTGAACGGCGACGCGTTCCCGTACCTGCGCCAGGCCGCGATGAACGCCAAGCGCTACGGCGTGATCGTGCTCGACCCTTACAAGCTCATCGCCAACCAGGAAGGTTACGCGCTCGGCCGCCAGAAGTACATCGACTTAAATCGCCTGGGCATGGTCGTGCTCGAGCCCGGCGGCATCCTGGTCACCTGCTCGTGCTCGGGCATGCTGTCCTGGGACGAGTTCACGCAGTTCGTGCGCACGGCCGCCGGCTCGGCGGGGCGGCGCGTGCAGATCTTCCGCAAGAGCGGCACCGGCCCCGACCATCCCTTCACCGCGGACCATCCCGAAGGCGAGTACCTCAAAGTTCTTTGGTGCCGCGTCTTATAACCGCCGTCGCAGTCCTCTTGCTCGCGGGCTGCAATGAGATCCGCTACCAGACCGCGCGCCTGCGCGCCGCCTCGCCGCCGCTTGAGATTCCCAAGGTCGCCGAGCTTCCCGACCACCGCATGACCTACGATTGCAAAGACGGGGATTCCTTCGACATCTACTTCCCGCCGGGCGGCAACGCCGCGGTGCTGACCTTGGGCGGCGAAGACTACGCGTTGCGCCAGATCGCAACCGTCGCCGGCAAGCGCTTCAGCGACGATCGGTACGAGCTCTATATGAAGGAAGACGGGACCTCCGACCTCACGCTCGAGGAGAAAAAGATCCGCGGAGGCTGCAAGCCCCGCTGAGGGCCCGAGAGGCCCGCCTCGGGACGGGCCGTTTAGCGGGCCCTTTTCGGGCCCTTCGCCCGGAGCCGGAACGCTCGCCGCCGGATAGAATCGGGTCATGAGAAGTCTGCTGGGCATAGTGCCGTCGCTCACGGTCGCGCTGTCGCCCGCGCCCGTCGTGGTCAAGCCGGCTGCGCCGGCTTTTCTATACGCGGCGCCTCTCGCGGTCGGGCCGAGCCTGACGCCGTCGCTCGCTCTCACGCTCACACCCTTGCCCCTTCCGTCGGCGCCGGAGCCCGAACCGTCGATGCCTTTGCCCGCGTTGCGCGCCGCCGCCGCCTTGCCCGCGGAGCTCAAGCCCGACGCGCCGTCCGAGGCGAGCCGCGCTTCCGCCGCCGCGCCGTTTAGTGAAGCGCTTGCGCGTCCCTCGTACACCGCGCCGCTCGCCGGATCGGACCGAGGCGAACGCCGCGTCCGCTATCGTCTGGCGCCGCTCGGCTTCGAGGACCTGACTCCGTCCGAGCCCGATGTCCCTGCGGCGCCTCGCGTCCCCGAGCCCAAGCCTTTTCTGCTGCGCCACTACCGGCTCGCGCGCTTTTTCGCCGCGCCGTTGGTGAGGCTCGTCTACGCCGTGCGGGTGAAAGATATTCAGCGCCTGCCCGCCGGCCCCGCCTTGATCGTGCCCAACCACGTGTCGTTCATGGACCCCGTCCTGTTATCCTTCGCCACGAACCGTCCGATGCGATTTCTGATGTACCGCGGCATTTACGAAACGCGGGGGCTCCAGTGGCTGTTCCGCTCGCTCGGCGCGATTCCGATTTCCCCCAAGGATCCGAAGGAAGTCATCGAGGACTCGCTGTACCGCGCCCGCCGCGCCCTGGCGGCGGGCGAGACCGTCGTGGTCTTCCCCGAAGGCATGCTCACGAGAAACGGCGATTTCGGAATCTTTCGGCGCGGTTTCGAGCGCGTCGCCGCCGGCACCGGCGCTCCGGTGATCCCCGCGCACATCGACGGGATGTGGGGCTCCGCCTTCTCGCGCCATCCGGACGCTTCGCTGCCGCGCGGCCTGTTCGCCCGTCTGCGCGGACGCCGCCGCGTCACCGTCCGCTTCGGCCCCCCCTTGCCCCGCGCCGACGCCGGCCTCGCGCGCGACGCCGTCGGGCTCCTGGCCCGTACCGATAAAAAATAGCGTAGGCCCTAAGACTACCTATATACATGGGTCTTACGACCCTGGTATCATATTGATAATCGAATATCCTTTAGGTGCCTGTAATCCTCGAGAACGGTCGAGGAGCATCCACGCCCGAACCAATCTCGGGCTCGCCAGGAGAGTGGGCTAGCGCCCACGCTTCTGGCCTTTTTATTGGCCGGACGATATCGGTACGACGGAGAGAATGCGATGAAAAGAAAACTGATCGCGATGACGATAAGCCTGCTGATCGCCGGCGCCCCCGCGGCGCAGGCCCAGCACCGCGAGCGCGGCGAAGGCCGCAATGGCGGAGAGCGCCAGATTCCCGGCGGAGGTCAGATGCCTCCGCACCAGATGCCGCCCCGTCAGGAACCGCCGCATCGCGAACCTCCGCGTCAGGAACCTCCTCGCCAGGAGCCGCCCCGTCGCGAGCCTCCGCGTCAGGAACCGCCTCGCCAGGAACCGCCCCGTCGCGAGCCTCCGCGTCAGGAACCGCCTCGCCAGG
>JAYTIP010000064.1:0-2998 GCA_043731745.1 Elusimicrobiota bacterium
GACCTCATGAAGAAGCATCAAGACAAGCCCGACGAGGTCAAGGTCTACTAGAAACCGACGCCGAGGGGATTTGGCATAATCTCCGGCATGGAACGAAGCGAGATCAAGGCCGTGTTGGCGACGGGCAAGCCGGGCGAAAGCGTGACGGTGGCGGGCTGGATCAAGTCCGTGCGCGAATCCAAGAGCGTGGGCTTCATCCACCTCAACGACGGCTCCACCTTCGACTCGATCCAGATCGTGGTCCCCGCCGAATTCGCCGATCGCGAAAAGATTCTTAAGCAGATCACCGGCGCCTCCCTCGCGGTCAAGGGCAAGCTCATCGCGTCTCCCGCCAAGGGCCAGGCCGTCGAGCTCGAGCCGTCCTCGATCGAGGTTCTGGGCGAGTGCGATCCCTCCTCTCCGGTGCAGAAGGCCGGCACTTCGTTCGAATTCCTGCGCGGCGTCGCGCACATGCGCCCGCGCACCAACACCTTCGGCGCCGTGTTCCGCGTACGCGCGGAGCTCTCCTACGCCGTCCACCAGTTCTACCGCGACCGCGGCTTCGTGATGTGCCATTCCCCCATCCTGACGACCTCCGACTGCGAGGGCGCGGGCGCCATGTTCCAGGTCACCTCCCTCGACGCCGAGAAGCCCCCGCGCGGCCCCGACGGCAAGATCGACTGGTCCAAGGACTTTTTCGGCGAGAAGACCCACCTGACGGTCTCCGGCCAGCTCGAGGCCGAGATCCTCGCGATGTCCCTCTCCAAGGTCTACACCTTCGGCCCCACCTTCCGCGCCGAGCAGTCGACGACCCCTCGCCACGCCGCCGAGTTCTGGATGATCGAGCCCGAGCAGGCCTTCGCCGATCTTAAAGACAACATGACCTTGGCCGAGGCCTTCGTCAAACACATGATCGAGCACCTGTTCAAGAACTGCGGACGCGACCTGCAGTTCTTCGACGAGCGAGTCGAGAAGGGCATTCGCGCCAAGCTCGAGGCCGTCGCCAAGGCCGAGTTCGGCGTCATCGATTACACGGAAGCCATCAAAATACTCGAGAACGCGGGCCGCAAGTGGGACCACCCCATCTCTTGGGGCAAGGACCTGCAGACCGAGCACGAGCGCTTTCTGACCGAGGAGTACGCCAAGAAGCCGGTGTTCATCATCAACTACCCCCGCTCCTTCAAGCCCTTCTACATGTACTGCAACGACGACGGCAAGACCGTCGCCTGCATGGACCTGCTCGTGCCGCGCGTCGGCGAGCTCATCGGCGGCTCGCAGCGCGAGCATCGATTGGACAAGCTCTTGGAGCGCATGAAGGAGACGGGCATCGACCCCGTCGCCAACTCCTGGTACGCGGACCTGCGCCGCTACGGCACGGTGCCACACGCGGGCTTCGGCCTGGGATTTGAGCGCATGGTCATGTACGCCACGGGCATGGAGAACATCCGCGACGTCGAGCTGTGCCCGCGCGTGCCTGGCAACGCGAAGTTCTAAACGCTATAAGGACTTCCGAAACTGCATTTGCGCCGGCCGCTTGCGACCGGCGGACCGCATAAGCCTCGCGGCCGGCCAAGCGCCTGGATGACTTCCGGCGGCTGTTCAGCCGCCGCAACTCTCCCCGGAACCATAAGCGGCGGCTGAAGGGCCGCCGTTTCTATCCCCAGGGACAGATGCAGAGGCCGATAAGCCTCCGACTCGTGCCGATCGATGCGTCAGTGCCGGTCGTGATCGCCCGGCGTCTATGCGGGTGGAACGAGCTTGATGTGCAGCTCTTTTAGCTGCTTTTCCTTGACGGGACCGGGTGCCTCTGACAGCGGATCGGTCCCCTTTTGAGTCTTCGGGAACGCGATGACCTCGCGGATCGAGTCCTCGCCGCACAGGAGCGCGGTGAGACGGTCGAGACCCATGCCGAAGCCGCCGTGCGGCGGCGCGCCGAAGTCGAGCGCGGACAAGAGCAGGCCGAACTGGCGCTGCTGCTCGGTTTCGTCGAAGCCCATTAACGCCAGAATCTTGCGCTGCATGTCGCCGTTGTGGTTGCGGATCGAGCCCGACGCGAGCTCCACTCCGTTTAAGACGAGGTCGTACTGGTGGCTGCGCACCGAGCCCGGGTCCGTGTCGAGCTTGGGCACGTCGGCGTCGAGCGGCCGGGTGAACGGGTTGTGCGCGAAGGTCCAGCGATTGTCCTCCGCCTCCCACTCGAGCAACGGGAAGTGCGTGATCCAGGAGAAGTGCCACGGCGTGCTGGGCGTCGGCTTGAGGCGCGCGATGATCTCCTTGCGGATCGCGCCGAGCACGGTCGAGGCCGGGATTTCCTTGTCGGCGGCGAAAAAGGTCGTGTCGCCGGGCTTGGCCCCGGTCTTGGCCTTGATGGCCTCGAAGTTCTCGGGCGTCAGGAACTTGGCGATCGGCGTTTCGGGGCCGGCCTCGGCCCACTTGATCCAGGCGAGGCCCTTGGCGCCGTACACCTTGGCGACCTCGGTGAGCTTGTCGATTTCGGCGCGCGAGTAGACGCTCGCGCAGGTGATGGCGCGCACGACGCCGCCGTCGGCGATCGGACCCGCGAACACCTTGAAGCCGCAGCCCTTGAGCTCGGCGGAGAGATCGACGATTTCGAAACCGTAGCGCTGGTCCGGCTTATCCGATCCATAGCGGCGCATCGCCTCGAAGTAATCGAGGCGCGGGAAAGGCGTCGGCAAGTCGAAGCCGATCGCGGCCTTGAAGATGGCTTTCATCATGCGCTCGCAGGCGGCGTGCACATCCGCTTCTTCCACGAAGCTCATCTCGACGTCGATCTGGGTGTGCTCGGGCTGGCGGTCGGCGCGCAGGTCCTCGTCGCGGAACGCGCGCGCGAGCTGCATGTATTTCTCGACGCCGGAGACCATGAGGATCTGCTTAAAAATCTGGGGCGACTGCGGCAACGCGTAGAAGGTGCCGGGGTTCAGGCGCGAGGGCACGAGGAAGTCCCGGGCGCCTTCAGGCGTGGCCTTGGTCAGGCACGGCGTCTCAATCTCGAGGAAGC
>JAYTIP010000065.1:0-2025 GCA_043731745.1 Elusimicrobiota bacterium
CGCGAGCCTCGAAACCCGATGGAAGAAAATAACGATCTCGCCCTCGAGCCGCCCGTTCCGCAGCGCGCCGATCCTCAGGGCGCGCCTCCCTTGCTGCGCGCCGGCGCCTTTGCGATCGACGCCCTGCTCGTCGGCGCCGTCTGCTGGGTCTGGGACCTCGCGGTTTGGAGGGTCCTGCCGGTCCAGGCGCATTGGCTCGACTTCGTCGGTCTCGGCGCCATCGTGATCGGCTACTACGGCTGGGCGACCGCGAGAAACTATCACACCCTCGGCCAGGGCTACGCCGGATTGACCTTGGCGCGGACCGACTATCAGCCGTTGACGCCGCGTCGCGCCTACGTACGGATGATGATTTTCTTCGCGACGAGCGGCATGGCCCTGCCGAACTTGATCATCATGCTCGTGGACAAGAAGCGGCGGACGATCCACGACTTCGCGACGAAGACTTGGGTCTACGCCGTGCCCGAGTTCGACGACCGCAAGCGGACCGTCGTGAAGGCCGCTGGCTGCCTCCTGCTGCTGTACGCGCTGGCGCGTTCGATCCTGGCCCTCTCGGACCGGCTCGAGATGCGGACGCCGCTGACGATGTCGGAGATCGCGGCCGGCGCCGACGCCGAAAAGCCCTAGGGAGTTGGACGGCCGTCGCGGTCGTGACGGCTTCCCTGGAAGTAGCGCTCAGTCCGCGGAGTCGCCGGGCAGGACGTGCTCAGGCGCGTCGGTGAAGGCGACCGGGCGGTCGCCGTTGAAATCGATTATCCAGGCGCGATCGAACACCGCCCCGTCCCAGCGCGCGGGGGCCGTCGTCCAGCCGAAACGGCGGACCATGGCGGGGATGACCTTGTGCTCCCAGCAGATCAGCACGGTCTTGCCCTCGAGCCCGGGCGCGCTCATCACCGCCGCGACGAGCTCGTCGAGCTGGTCCTTCTTCCAATCGGAGTCGATCGTCAGGTTGAGCGCGTCGGCCAGGGGCTGCACCGTCTGAATCGCGCGCACCGAGCCGCCGGGCCCCTTGGGCTGCATCGCGTAGATCGCGGCGGGCGGGCCGTACTTGATGACGGCCGGGTTCGTCTTGAAATACTCCACGAGCGCCTTGGCGCGCGCGAAGCCGCGCTCGTTGAGCTCGTCGCCGGCGTCGGGCTTCTCGCCGTGACGGATCACGATGATCCTCGCGGGCGCGGCGAACGCGGGAGCCGCCGAGGCGAGCAGCAGCGCGGCGAGAAGGGCTCTCACGGCTAAACGGCCGTCGCGGTCGCGACGGCTTCCGGCGACGCCGCGTCGAGCCAACGGAACTTCCAGCTCAGGTTGAAGCTGCGCTTGCGGGCCTCGTCGATGAAGGGCTCCGCGGGGACTCCGATCTCGACGGGATAGGCGCCGGGCTTGATGCGCCCGCGGCCGTCGGCGGCCATCTGAGCGACGATCGACGCGGGAAAGCCCGTCGTGCGCATCATCGCCGTCATGCCGTTGGCCTTGTCGCCCAGGTCGATGAGGTTGTGCACGATCTCGGCCGGGCGCCCGTCCTTCATGCCGCGAACCGTGTTCTGAATGACGACCATGTCTTCGTCGCCGGGGCGGTGAAAGTGTTTCCGGAACAGCTTGGCAGCGATCTCGCGGGGTGCGACCTTCACGCCCTTGCGGACCTCGAGCTTATCGTCGCCGAAAAAGCCCATGGCGGCCATCGCGTTGATCACGGCGATATGCCCGGGGTAGCGGATGAGCTTGTTGTCCATCGTCTTGACCTTGCCCGCGTAGGTCTCGGCGAGTGTGGACAAGCCGCCGGCGGCGTGCGCGGCCTCGCAACGGCCGAGGGGGGCGGGTAGATCGATGATCTCCGTCTCTGAGAGACCGGGGATCTGGACGACCTTGCCCCCGCGTAGGGCCGTCGCCGGCGCCACGTACTCGTTGATCAGACCGTGCTCGGAGAAGGTGAGCATGTAGTTCATGGGCGCGACGGGCTTCTGCGGCAGGCCGCCGTCGCGGATGAGCACCTCGTCGACGCGGTCGAGCATGTTCATCGCGTGCACGGCC
>JAYTIP010000066.1:0-16401 GCA_043731745.1 Elusimicrobiota bacterium
GGACAACGAGGAGGGCGTGGCGAGAGACGGCGTCGGGGAGAACGAGCTCAGACCGAGAGCGCCCGTCACGGGGACCACCGGCGCCACGCCGCCGCGAACGGCGACTTGCGCCTGCGCGAAAGGCTGGAGAATCAACAAGAAAGCGAGCGAGGCGCTGATGGTCTTCATGATCCGATTTTAACCGCATTCGAGGGGATACCCTAGAGACGAATGGCCCATAAAGAGGAAGGAAATGGACCTAGCCCGTTTTTCGGGAACTTTCGTGCGGTTGCGGCGTCCCATCCCGAACGGCCAGAGGGCCGGGGGAGGCGGACTATGAAGACTCGATTGGGACTCGTCGCGGCGGTCATGATGTTCGGTTCGTTCGTAAGCGCGGCGGACACCGCGCGGCCCAGCGTCGAGGTCGTGTTCGTCATCGACACGACCTCCAGCATGGGCGGGCTCATCGAAGGCGCTAAGCAACGCATCTGGGGCATCGCCAACGAGATCGCCAAGGGCCGTCCGGCCCCCAAGGTCAAGATGGGCCTTGTCGCGTACCGCGACAAAGGCGATCAATACGTCACCAAGGTCTTCGACCTCTCGGAAAATCTCGACAACACCTATAAAGACCTGCTCTCGCTCCAGGCCGAGGGCGGCGGCGACACTCCCGAGCATGTGATCGCCGGCCTCGATGACGCCGTCGAGAAGATCGCTTGGAGCAAGGATCCGAAAACTTTCAAAGTAATCTACCTGGTCGGCGACGCGCCCCCGCACGAGGATTACTCCGACTCGCCGACTCTGGCCGCAGTGATGCAGAAGGCCGTGCGCCGGGGCCTCATCGTCAACTCGGTGCAGTGCGGCACCGATTCCTCGGCGACCGTCGCGTTCAGCCACATCGCCCGCCTCGGCGAAGGCCGGCTGCTGCCGGTGCCCCAGGACGGCGGCATGATCGCGGTCGCCACGCCCTTCGACGATAAGATGGCGGCGCTCTCGGCCAAGCTCGAGGGCACGGGGCTCGCCTACGGCGGCGCCAAGAAAGAAGCCAAGGCGTCGGGTCTGCTCGCGGCGGCGGTGCGCGGCATGGCGGCGGCTCCGGCCGCGGCGGAGCGCGCGGAGTACAAGGCGCGCGCCGGCTTCGGCGGCGCTTCGGACCTGATCTCGGCGGTCGAGGAGAACCGCGTCGCGCTCAAGGACTTGAAGAGCGACGAGCTTCCCGACGAATTGCGCGACATGCCGGCCGCCGAGCGCGAGGTGAAGCTGCGGGAAGTTTCGGCCGAGCGCAAGAAGCTCAAGGGCGAAATGGACGGCTTGATCGCGTCGCGCGCCGGCTGGCTCAAGAAGCAGGCGGGCGCGAAACGCGCGGACTCCTTCGACGCGCGCCTGGTGGACGCGTTGAAGACGCAGGCCGCGAAGAAGGGGATCGTCTATTAAGGGGACGGTTCCTGGAAAAAGGAAAGGCCCCGGCTCTCCGCCGGGGCCTTTCTCATTGGAACGAATCGGGTTTTACTTGCTGGCGAGTGAGGAGCGAACGGCCGTCGAGTCGAGGCCGCGCCAGGAAATGTACATCGCGGGCTCGTCGCGCAGATCGTTTTCGACCACAACCGGGGCAGCGGCGCGACGATGGGCGAGCTTGACGGGGGCGCCGGCGCTGAAAGCCGCGAGTGTGATCAAAAGGCTCGCGTACGGGAGCCAGGCGCGCAGGCGAGACAAGGCGTTATCGTTCATGCCCTGAGAGTAACAGGGCTGCGGCTTATTGTGATAAACGAATTGTTGCGTCTTCAGCGGAGGGAGAAGTCGGTGTCCGGGGGATCGAGCCGAGGCGTCTGATCGCGGTTCTGCAGGCGCGCCGCGTCTCCGACGCGGGGCTTGACGAAGGAGAAGATCGCCTTCAGCGGCTTGCGATAAGTGGCGCCGTCGGGGCCAAGGTCCGCGCTCAGGCTCTTGAGAAAGTAATAAGTGAACGCGCCGTGCTTCTCGGCGTCGAGCCCCCCGGAGATCTGGTCGCCCTCAGACGCGCTCATGACGACCAAGCGGCCGTTCGCGGCGACCGGCGGGCCGTCCACTTTGCCGACGAGGGGGCGCGCGCCCTTCGGGACGACCGAGCGTCCGCCGGCGCCCGAAAAGCAAGAGTCGAGCGCGACGAGGACTTGCTTGGCCTTCAGCTCGCCGAGCTTCGCGTACAGTTCCTTGAGCGGCATCGCGGTGTCCGGCAGGTCCTCCGGCTGTCCGTCGACGGGGACGAGATACGCGCTTTTCGTTCCGGTATCGGGTGAACCGTGCCCCGAATAGTAGAAGACGACCTTGGATCGGTCGTTGACGCGCCGCGGCAGCCACGAGTTGACCGCCGCCGTGAGTCGGGCCTTCGTCGCGTTCGCGCCGATCAGCAGCAGGATGTTGCGCGGCGGGTAGCCGAGCGCGAGCAGGTTGCGATGGACGGCGCGAGCGTCGCTCTCGGCGTACGCGGCGGGAGGTAGGTCGGGATACTTCTCGATGCCGACGACCACCGCGAAGTCGTTCTCGGACTGCAAATAGTGGAACGCCGGCTGATCGACGCTCGACCCGGACGGGGCGCTCGCCTGCCGGAGCCGCGCGGGGGCCATGGATGAGGCCGCGGCGCGCTTCTGCGCTTCGGCGATCTGGTCCTTGTTCATCAATCCGGCGAGCCTCTTGATGTTCGCGGGGTTTTTCCCTCTGGCGCCGCGCGCGCGCGCCAGAATGTAGAACGCGTAGGCCGTGACGTAGTCCTGGACCACTCCCGAGCCCGACTCGTAGAGTCCGCCGATGTTGTTGAGCGCCGTCGGATTTCCCTTCATACCCGCGTCCGTGTACCACTTCATGGCCAGGGCGTAATCTTGGGGAACGCCGCGGCCGCTGCCGAACGCGACGCCGTAATCCGACATCCCGTCCCGGTCGCCGAGCTCGGCCGAGCGCCGGATCCATTTGACGCCCTCGGCGTAATCCTTCTCGACGCCGTGCCCTTCCATATACAGACCGCCTAGGCGGTCCATGCAGCGCGGATCCTTGGCCTCGGCCCCGGTTTTAAACGCGGCGAGCGCGGCGGCGTAATCCTTGTTTCTCAGCGCCGTAGTACCGTCTGAAAACGAGTCCGCTCGGGCGATCGAAGCGACCAAGATCGCCGCCGCCACCCAGCCGATCCTCATGACTCCCTCCGGGCATCGCCCGGCCCCAGTGTGCGTTGAAAAAAGGCGGTCGTCAAGACGGGGCGCGGTGGCCGCGCATCTATGGTTCCATGCGGGAGGGCATTTCGAGGCGCGACGGCTAAATTCCGGCGAACTTCCTTCCGAGCAGAAGAAGGGGATCGCCGGGATGCGCCGCCAGGCCGCGCTCAAGCAAAGCGTTCGCTCGGTCGGGCCGGTCGAGCCGCAGGCACACCATCGCGAGGTCGTAGAGCGCGAGCGAGTTTCGGGGGTTGAGCTCGAGCGCCCGCACGAACTCGGACACGGACTCCTCGAGTCGGCCGGACTCGGCCAACGCGGCGCCGAGGTCGATGTGTGGAGCGCAGGCGATGAGGTTCTCGGGGACGTCGTCGACGACTAGGATGTCGGCGGGCATGCGGCTAGTATGAAGCCGCGCCGGCCGGGGTTCAATCGCGGAAGTGTCATCGCTGTCAGGCGCACCTATCCGAGGCTAGCGGCGCGCGTTCCCGCGTCGTCGAAGAATCTAAATTGGCTCCTAGCGGCCCACTCCTGATCCCTGGACGGGAGCCACCAGGGCCGCGGAAATGAAGTACTTCATTAACCGCCGCTCCTCTTCCACCGGATCTAAGGCCGGTAATACCACATCGTTCGGGAAATCCATCCAATACAGGATCCGGATGCCGGGGGTCTCCGAATTACACCGCATGAACACCACCCCCGGGTTGCCCGGTATCCCGGTTTTCAGCTGTTTCGAGTTAAGAATGTTGATGGCGAACTCGTTCGAATGACGGTTCGCGTATTTGAACAGCTTGCAGAACGTCATATCGGGCTCCCGGCGTATCGCCCGCAGTCGACGATTGAGAGCATCCGGTTGAAGCACTTCGGCCGGGGGAGCCATGCACTGCTCCCCTCTCCGCGTACGTGCGCAGCTGTTCAACATCAGCGGCGACTTCCCGGGCTCGCCTTGCCAATAGAGGACCTTGCCGGGATTTGAAATGTTGAATGCGTAGGGATTATTATCCGTGTCCTGCGCGAAGAGGAAAGTGGGGGCGATGAGAACGGCGAAGAAGAGTGCGCTCTTCATGGGAATCTCCTGCCGGCGCGACATTTAGACTCGATTATTCCTAAAAAAGGAGCCTTCTTGGGCGGGACCCTATTCTTATCGATCCAATGGGCTAGAAACGGCCGCGTGTTGGTTGCGTCTGAACGGATTCGTCCCGAAGAAATTGGAGGTGCGAGCGGGATTCGAACCCGCGAATAATGGTTTTGCAGACCATCCCCTTAGACCACTTGGGCATCGCACCGTCGCCTACATTTTACCTTATCGGCCCGGCCTTCGTCATGGTCATGCGGTAAACATGATTATGGGCCTTTCGCTCTATTGAGCCAACCCGGGAAAAGTATTACTATCCGGGCATGTCCACCGGAGAATTCGGCGAGAAGACTTTCACCACTTTCGAAGTCGCGCGCTTGTGTGGCGTTTTCCACACGACCGTCATCAATTGGGTCAACAAAGGAAAGCTCAAGGCGCGCGTGACGCCCGGCGGCCACCGCCGCATCCCGCTCTCCGAGCTCGTCGTGTTCATGAAGAAGTACGAGATGCCCATCCCCGCGGACATCGAGGACGGCCACAAGCAGGTGCTCATCCTCGACGACGAGCCGATGATGACCCGCCTGCTCGAGAAGGGCTTCGTCAAGCACAAGGACCGCTACGCGGTGCAGGTCGCCAACAACCCCGTGGATGCGCTCGTGATCATCGGCAAGAAGTTGCCGCACCTGCTCGTCGTCGACCTGCTCATGCCCGTCATGGACGGCTTCCAGGTCTGCCAGATCCTCAAGTCCAACCCCGCGACGAAGGAAATGAAGATCGTCGCGATCTCGGGCAAGAAGCTCTCGGCCGCGCAGCAGGACTTCATCAAGAAGAACTGCGACCGCTTCCTGCAGAAGCCCTTCGAACTCGCCGACCTCGTCGGCTCCATCGACAAGCTGCTCAGCTGAGCGACTTGACTCCGTAACGCGCCGCGGGCTACCCTAGGCGTCATGATCACCACCGTCCTTGCCGCTTCCTTGTTTCTGTCCTCCGCCCGCGCCGCCGACGTCGCCGCTCCCCGCGCCCGCGCCGACGCCCACTTTCTCTCCGGCTTCGATCATTTTCGCGCCGGTCGCGCGGAGGACGCGCGTCGCGAGTGGAAGGCCTGCCGCGAGATCGACGAGACGCACGACTTCTGCGAGTTCGGCTTGTCGGTGCTCGATGCGGGCGCTCCGCGCGCTCCCGAGTCCGAGGCGCCCGTGACCTCGGCCCCGCCCGTGACGGCGGCGCCGCCCGCGACGCAGGACGCGCTGGCCCAGCAGAACTATCTCAACGGCGTGATCTTTTATCAAAAGGGCGACTACGAGAAGGCGCGCGCGGCCTGGCTTCGGGCGAAGGAGTTGGCCCCGGCCGGCTCCGACGCCGCGAAGGACGCGACGGCGGGTCTTGAGCGCATCAACACCTTGTACGGCGCCGTCCCGGTCGCGTCGACCGCGACGCCTCAGAATTTGAAAACGACGCCGGAGGTCAAGGACGAGCACGAAGCCCTTCAGGCGTACTTCACCGGACTCGTCTATTATCAAAAGGGGGATTCGGTCCGCGCGAAGACGGAGTGGACGCGCGCGCTGGCGCTGGCGCCGCGCGATTCCGGCGTCGAGTCCGACTCCAAGGCCGCTCTCGCCAAGCTCAAGCAGGAGGAAGACTCGACACGCCGGGAGGGGAAAAAGTAGAATCGTCGTCGAGATGAGCCACCCCCACCAGCCCGCCACCCCCGCGACCCCGTCCGAAACGCCCGCTCTCGATCTGCGTGAAAAAGGCGGCCCGAAAGACGGCCAGCCCCAGTTCTCCGACCGGCGTCTGTTCATGCAGCTGACCGCGTTCAGCGGCTGCCGCGACGCCCAGCTTCTCATCAACGGCCTCGGCCGCGGCGTCGACTGCGTGCTCTACGAAGAGGTCAACGACCCGACCGGCGTCGCGGTGCTCGCGATGACGGAGAATCCCGAATTGCTCGTCACGACCTTGCGCCATGACCTGAACTCCGGCCCGTTCAAGGAGCTCAAGCTCAAGCCCGAGTACTCGATGCTCGGCCGCACCTACGCGATCGGCTACGAGCCCAAGCTCGAAGACACGCTTCTTGAGCGTCCGCGGCGCATGACCATGAACCCGGCGACGCCGTGGGCGATCTGGTATCCGTTGCGCCGCAACGGCGCGTTCTCGCGCCTGACCAAGCAGGAGCAGGGACAGGTCCTCAAGGAGCACGGCGTCATCGGCCGCCAGTTCGGCGACATCGGGGCCGCCTCCGACGTGCGCCTGGCCTGCCACGGCCTCGACAAGAACGACAACGACTTCGTCATCGGCGTCATCGGCAAGGAGCTGGCCCCGTTGTCCCAGCTCGTCGAGACCATGCGCCCGACGGTGCAGACCTCGCAGTACATCGCCAACCTCGGCCCGTTCTTCGTGGGCCGCGCGATCTGGCGCACGCCGCAGAAAGCCTAGACTTTTCGCCAGGAGACCCCCATGCCCGCCCGCAAATTCCGCATCGCGATGTCGGAGCGCTGCTACCGCTTCAAGCCCGCCGCGTTGCCCGACCACGCGCCGCACAAGCCCGGCGTGTATGAATTCGTGATGTTCGACGCGGAGAAGAACCCTCAGGTGCTGTTCGTCGGCGTCGCGCTGACCGGCTCGGTGTACGAGTCGCTCGCCGCGCACATGGACAGCAAGGCCGAGCCGACGCGCGAGCAGCTCTTCGGCGTCTCGCCCGACATTTACTTCGACTTCGTGGCCTCCGCCGATGTCTCCGACATCGAAGAACTCAAGGACATCGCGGGCGCCTTCGTGGCCAAGCACAAGCCTCGCTTCAACACGGGTCCCGCGCCGACCTCGGGCAAGCACGAGTCCGTCGAAGTCGAGGAAGTCGGCTGATCCCCCTGGCGTCGTTCCCGGCCCTCAACGCGTCGCTCAACGCGACGACCGCCGTCCTCCTTCTGACCGGCTGGGCCCTGATCAAGTCGGGCCGTCGCGAGGCGCACCGCTGGACCATGGTCGCGGCCTTCCTGTGCTCGTCGGTGTTCCTGGCCTGCTACCTTTGGTATCACTTCCATGTGGGCTCGGTCCGTTTTCAGGGGACGGGGCTGATCCGCACGGTCTACTTCACGATCCTGCTGACGCACACGACCCTCGCCGTCCTGGTCCTGCCGGTCATTTTGCGCACTCTGTACTTGGCGGCCCAAAACCGGTTTGAAGAGCATCGCCGCGCCGCGCGCTGGGCTTTCCCGATCTGGCTGTATGTGTCCGTCACCGGCGTGACGGTCTATTGGATGCTTTACCGCCTTTGAAGCGCATCGCGATTCTCGGCAATTCGGGCTCAGGGAAGTCCACGCTGGCCAAAGCGCTGGCCGCGAAGCACTTCATTCCCGTGCTCGATCTCGACTCGATCGCCTGGGAGCCCAAAAAAATCGCCGTGCCGCGCGCGCCCGAGGCGGTGCTCGCCGACCTCAACGCGTTCTGCAAGGGGAGCGCGGGATGGATCGTCGAGGGGTGTTACGGTGATCTAATCGAGGCGGCTTTACGCTGGGATCCTCAGCTCGTCTTCGTGAACCCCGGGGAGGAAGTCTGCCTGCGTCACTGCCGCGCCCGACCGTGGGAGCCTAATAAGTACGCCTCGAAAGAGGCGCAGGACGCGAAGCTCGACTTCCTTCTTAAGTGGGTGTCGGAGTACTACACGCGCGAGGGGACGATGTCTTTGAAGGGTCACCGTGCGGTGTTCGACGCCTACGCCGGCGCCAAGCGCGAGACGCGCTAGGTCGAGAACGACTTGCCGCAGGAGCAGGTCGAGGTGGCCTGCGGGTTTTTGACCACGAAGCCGGACTTCATCAGGCTTTCCTCGTAGTCCACCTGAGAGCCGCCGATGAAGAAGTCGGCCTTGGGATCGACGACGGTCTTGGCGCCGAACGCCTCGTGCACGATGTCGCCGGTTCCGATCTCCGAGGCGACGACGAACTCGTAGCTCATTCCCGAGCAGCCGCCCGAGCCCACCGTGACGCGCAGAACCGGCGCCTCGCCTTTCTTGGAGGCGAGGGCGACGATCTTCTTGGCGGCGCGCTCGGTCAAAGTGATCATTTTTTTAAATCTTAGAACTGCTTGGACTTACCGCAGCCGCAGGAGCCTTTCTCGAGCGGGTTCTTGATCTTGAAGCCGGAGCTGGTCTCGTCCTCGGAGTAGTCGATCGTCGCGTCGGCGACGAACTTGAGGCTGTTCTCGTCGATGATGACGTCGAAGCCGGACTGGGGGAGGATTTTGTCGGCGGGCTTTTTGTCGTCGAAGCCGATCTTGTACTCGTAGCCCGCGCAGCCGGACTCCGCGACGCTCAGGCGCAGAGCCTTGCCCGCGACGGTCTCTTCGGACTTGAGGAAATCGGTGATTTTTTCTGCGGCCTTCGAGGTAATGGTGAGCATGGGATTCTCCCGGGTCTATGAAACCCGACCGAAATAGTCGTATATAGAGTATACGCCGGAGACGGGCTCGCGTCAAGGAGGGTGTAAGGACCGGGCCTTGACGCACACAGATAGTCGACCGCTTTCCAGCAAAGGAGATTTAGGATGAAAATTGCCCTCGCCGTGCTCGCCGCGACCCTCGCGGCGTCCGCTTCCGCTCAAGACGCCACGATCGCGAAGATGTCCGGACCGGTGTCGATCATGGCCGCCGGCGCCGCCAAGTACTCGCCCGCGAAAAGCGGCACGGAGATCATCTACGGGGATACGGTGCGCGTGGGCAAGGGCGGCGTCGCGCAGCTGACCTTGAAAGATCGCGGGGCCGTGCTCCTGCGCGAGGAGACCGTGATGACGCTCCAGGGCAACGACAAGGACACGAGACTTTCTTTCCGGTTCGGCGAGTTCCTGATCGGCCTGCGCAAGAAGCTCGCTCCCAAGCAGACCTTCAAGATCCGCACCGCCGCGGCCGTCGCCTCGGT
Source organism: Elusimicrobiota bacterium (assembly GCA_043731745.1). Taxonomy (GTDB): domain Bacteria; phylum Elusimicrobiota; class Elusimicrobia; order UBA1565; family UBA9628; genus GWA2-66-18. The sequence goes on from JAYTIP010000066.1 coordinate 9,137, forward strand.
GCGCGGGACCTTGTTCTGGGGCAAGAGCGACCAGGCCGACAAGAGCTCGACCTACGCGGGCTTCGGCCACACCGTCGCGGTGTCCGCCAAGGGCAAGACCGTGCTGGTGACGCCGGGTAAAACCGTTAAGATCGCTTTCGGGGAAGCGCCGGCCGATCCCGTCGCGAGCACGGTGACGATCGATTACGCCAAGAACTTCGCCCTCGACGGGGACCTGCAGGGGCTCGAGAAGCTGGTCACCGACAAGTCCGAGTAGGCGGGCCCAGGCCGCGGGGGCCGGGAGGCCCAGAGTAGGAACCATTGGTGTTGTTATAATACCGGGGTGATATCGGCCGTTTTTCTCGCCTGCGCCCTCCACGCCTCCGCGGCCGTTCCCGTCGCCGTACCGCTTCCCGCTTCCGCCGTCTTGGCCGCGGCTCCCGTCACCGAGGATGTTCTCGCGCGCTGGAGCATACCCCTCGAGAAGTACATGGCGCTTCCTCCTGATAAGAAAGCGCAATTGCGCGAGGACCTCGACGCCGGAGAGCGCATTCGGCTGCACCGCCTCGACCTGATCCGCCTGATACGCCCGAAGGACTGGGCGTCGTTCGTCGACGCGAAGGGTTTCCTCACGCCCGACGGCGACCGGCTGGTGGCGGCGCGCGAGGCGGCGCTCAAGTCCCGCGGTCTCGCGGTTCCAGTCGGGGTCGACATCCAGCGCGCCGACGGCAAGCCCATGACCGCCGAGGACTTCACGCGCGCGCGCGCCGTGCTCGACGGCGTCTTCGACGGCACCGCGGCGCTCGATCCGTCTCAGGCCAAGGCGGGTTCCGAGCTCGTGTTCGACGCGCGGGTGCGCAACGAGACCGTGCGCTCGGTGACGGTGACCAACCCCAAGACCGGTCTGAGCGTCGAGGTCGGCCAGCTCGGAGTGGACGGTCGCACCAACCTGCTCGCTCCGAGCCCGTACGGCAATCTCACGAAGTCCTGGGAGAGCAAGCCCGAGTCCTGGGTCGACTACCGCGTGAAGGCGCAAGTCGCCTATGTGGACATGAAGGCGCGCTTCTTCAGCGACGGCCCCGATCCGCGCATCGGCCGCATGGTCGATCTCGCGGGAGCGCTCGGCGCGCCGCAGAAGGAGCTCGACACGATCCGCCAAAGCCTCACCTACGACGACGCCTACCGCGCCCAGGGCCTCGTGATCTCGAGCCTGCTGGCGCAGATGGGTCGCGCCTATCACCTTGGCGGGCCGGTCGATATCGCCTGGAGTGCCACGAGCCTCACGAAGATGATGCACCTAGCACCCAATCAGGCGTTTGACGAGACCGTCGGTTTTCGCGTGCGGCTGCCGGGCGAGGAATTGTTCGTCGGAATTTTCGGCGGCGTCATGCAGAACATCTCGCCCATCGGCAACCACGCCTACCAGGAACTCATGCAGACGGGCACGGTGAAGGCGGGCCTGAACCTCGAGACCGCGCCGCACTGGACGACCGCCCTCTGGGGCCGCGTACCGGGCATGGACGACGCGACCTTCAGCGTGTCCGCCGGCCAGCGCTACAATCACGACACCACCGTGACGCAGGCTGACGCCGCGCTGATGACGAGCTTTCGCCGCGTGCCCGTGGCCGTGCGCGCCTCGGTGAGCCGCGAGAAGGGCGACGCCATCGAGTTCGAACGCCAGAAGGCGCGCCTGCAGGTCGACGCCCAGCTGTCCGAGCGGACCTTGGCCTACCTCGCCTACGAGCGCGATCGCATTCAATACGGCAACGCGGAGATCAATTCGAACGCGGTGATCGCGGGCGTGACGATCAACCTCGACGGCAAGCGCGGCGACGCGCGTCTGACGGTCGACCATCTCTTCGGCGGCGAGTACGAGACCAAGGGACAGCCCCTGCACCCGTTCCTGCCCCAGGCCACCAAGGTCGTGACCACCGCGATTTCCGACGGCCTTCAGGCCGCCGAGCGCGCGAGCGACCTCGCGTCCCTCGTGGCCGCGGGTGCTGCGCCGGCGCAGATCGACGCGGGGCTCAACTCGTTGTCGTTGGCGCTCTCGCGCCTGGGCCCTGAGGCCGCGGGCGCCCTCATCGATCGCCTCGGGACCTTGCCCCTGAACGATCAGCAGCGCCGCCTATTGAGCGACGCGCTGTTGCGCGTCGTGCCCGTCGGCACGGCGGTTGATCAGCGCCTTCAGCAGGCGATCACCGACGCGATGGGCCCCGGCATGGCCGCGGTGCTCGCGCGCGTGCGTGACGGCGCCTCGCGCCAGCAGCTGCTCGACGCCCTGCGCACCGACGCGGGCAACGCAATTCGGTTATTGAATTTGATCTCCGACCAGGAGACCTGGAACGCCGTCGCCGTTTCCGCGGGCCGGCGCGCGCTGCTTCAGGCGTTGTCGAAATCGCAGAAGATCGACATCCCCGTGCTCGACAAGACGATCACCTTCCAGACCAACGCGCCCGTGATCATCGCCGCGATGGGCGCCCTCAACAGCCGCCTATCGCCGATGGCGCCCGTCAAGCGAGAGGACGCCGAGCCGTGGCTGCTGCGCTTGGCTGGCGACCAGCTCGGCCTGCCCGCGGGAGCCGTCACCTCGGACATGGTGGCGGCGCGCCTCATTCAGATGGGCCAGGACCGCCTCATCGGCGAGCTCGATCGGCGCCTGGCGCCCGCGATCGACCGCCTCGTCGCCTCGGGCGTTTACGACCGGGGACAGATCACCTCCTCGATCTTCGCGTCGCTACCGCCGACCGCCGCCGACGCCTTGCGCGCGCGCTTCGGGCCGAACCTCGAGGGGCTCCTGCCGCCCGCGGGCGCCACGGCCGATCAGATGCGCGACTTCCTCAAGAACCGGCTCGCGACCGAGCTGTCGGGCGCGCTCGGCGCGGAATTCAAGGGCGCGGCGGCGAAGGCCGTCGCCGAGATGACTTCTTGGGCGGCCGATCTTTTAAGACGCGAGCTCAACCTCGCCACGATTCAGATGATGCTCGCCGCCGAGGAGCTCGACCGGCTGACCGTCGACCACGGCAAGAAGGCGGGGGACCTGGGCGTCGAGATGATCGCGCGCTCCTTCGAGCAGCTCGACGCGCGCAAGCGCGGAAAGATGTCCGACGGCGTGCGCGAGGCCAAGCGCGTGGCCTTCGCGAACTTCGCCGACGGCGAGCGCGCGCTCGCCGCGCGACTGACCACGCTGGGCCGCGAGCGCCTCTCGGAGATGACGCTCGATCCGTCCTGGCCCCAGGGATTTGAAATAAGAATCGCCGAAGGCGATTGGGCGCCGCTTTTGTCCGCGTACGGCGACGGCGCGTTCTTCGACCTGCTCAAGCGCTGCGCCGAGAAGCGCCGCGCGAGCGGCAAGACCGCGCCCTTCACCTTGCGCTTCGAGCTCGGCGACGAACGCTCCGCCCTGGGCGGCACCTCGATCTGGAACGAGAAGGACGGGAACATGAAGATCGTCCTCTCCGCGCCGAAGGACCAGCGCGACGCCGACTTCCGCCTGCGCAATCTCGAAGGCTACATCAAGTAGACGCGGCCTTCACTGTCCGGGGCTCGCGCTCCGGCTCCTGCGCGGTATAATAAGTCCATGAAGCGACTCCTGATCGCCGCGTCGGCCGCGCTCGGCGCCTGCCAGAGCGTTCCGTACACGCACCGCCAGCATCTCGTCTTGATCTCCGCGGGGCAGGAAGCGAGCCTGGGCGAGAGCTCGTACAAGCAGGCGCTCGGCGAGGCCAAGGTTTCCACCGATCGGGAGGCGACCGCGATGCTGCAGCGCGTCGGCGCCCGCCTCGCGGCCGCGGCCGACAAGTCGGACTACAAGTGGGAATTCACCTTGCTCGAGGACCCCAAGACGATCAACGCCTGGTGCCTGCCCGGCGGCAAGGTCGCCGTCTACAGCGGACTGCTCCCGGTCTCTCAGGACGAAAACGGTCTTGCCGTGGTGCTCGGCCACGAGATCTCGCACGCGCTCGCGCGCCACGGCTCCGAGCGCATGAGCCAGGGCCTGCTCGCCGAGCTCGGCGGCGCCGCGCTCGGCGTGGCGCTGACGAACAAGCCCGCGGAAACGCAGGCGCTCGCGCAGAAGGCCTACGGCGCGGGTGCCCAGGTCGGCGTGCTGCTGCCGTTCAGCCGCGCGCAGGAAAGCGAGGCGGACCACATCGGACTCATTTTAATGGCGAAGGCCGGCTACGATCCCGACGGCGCCGTCGCGTTCTGGGAGCGCATGGCGAAGGCCGCCGGCGGCGGCGGCACGCCCGAGCTTCTGCGGACCCATCCGTCCGACGACAAGCGCATCGCGAAAATCCGGGAGGAACTCCCGGAGGCGCGGACCTACTTGAAGCGCTGACGCAGGAGCGGGTAGACGACCGCCAGTCCCGCGAGCTCCCCGAGCCCGTTGACCAGCAACGGCCAGTCGAATAACGGCCCGCGCGCGGGCGGCGGAAACGCGCCGAGCAGCGGCCAGAAGAGAACCGTTGGATTGGGCGCGGTCCACATGGCGTCGAGCAGGAAGTGGCCCGCGTAGCACGCCCACAGAAGCAAAGCGGTCTTCGGTCTCTTCTTCCATGCCAGCAACCCCGCGAAGACCACCGCCGAGAAGATCAGCGAGTGGCCGAGGCTTCGCGTGTTGTGATGAACGAAGTGCGGCGCCAGGCGCGACAACGGCTTATCGAGCAGGTCCGGCCCCAGAGCCAGCGCCGCGACGAGACGCGGGTCGACCGCGGGGTCGGCTTTCCGTGCGGCCGCGATCGTCAGGCCGCTATGGCCGAAGACGAACACCGCGTCAGCGCAGTTGACCGTCGAGCCAGAGGATCAGCGCGATCGCCGCGATGACGCCTCCGACGGTCAGCGCGGCGACGACGCCCGTGCCGGCGAGCGCGCCGACGAGCAACCACCCGGCGAGGCCGAGCGGCGTCCAAGAGGTCATCATCCACAGGCCGAGGCCGAGCACGGCCCCGCCGATGCCCCAGCTGAAGAAGGACCAAGCGACCTTCTTCGACGCGCGCCACGCGCCGTCGTAGCGGCGCTGGCTCGCGGCGTCGCCGATCGGCGTGTAGACCGGCTGGCCGCCGCTCTTGGCCGAAGTATAGGCGACCCCGAGGCTGCGGAAGTAGCCCACCCAGCCCGCGATCGCGCCCGCGAACGCGGCGGCGATGGTCGCGGGAAGGATGTTGGCCATGCGGATCCAGCCGTCGGAAATCGCCGCCGCGCCCTCGGGGAACTGAAAGCGGTCGGTGAGCTGGCTCAGGCGCCGCATCTCGGCGCGAAGCGCGCCGTAGGTCCAATGGTCGAAATACAGCTGCACCGGACCGCTGATCTCGGCGAAGCGGAACGCGAACGCGACCGACGCGGTGAGCGCGTACGGCGCGGCCGCGATCACTCCGGCGACGACGCCGATGAGCCCGAAGGCGATCCCGAGCGCCAGCGCGACGGTCTTCAAGAACAGGTTGCCCAGGAAGCCGATCGCGCCGCTGTGCTTGAAGTCCTCGGCGACGACGAGCTTGAAGTACGGGCGGCCGAGCAGCAGCGCGCCGAAGGCGGCCGAGCCCACCACTCCCGAGACGAGCCCGGCGAACAGGCCGAACACGAAGGGCACGACGCGGCGCAGAACCTTCATCAAGGTCTCGAAGGCGGTGCGCAGGAACGGAAGAATTTCGTAGACGACCTGTCGCGCTCCGTCGTAAGCGGCGACGGAGCCCGCGGCGGCCGCGCCGAAGACGATTCCGACGACGCCCCAGCCGAGGCCGAGGACGGCGCCCGGAATCCGGTACAGCGCCGAGAGGCCGACGGCCTTGCCGGCCGCGGTCCAGTAATCATACGAGCGGCCGAACCCGGCCTTCGCGTGATCGAGCGCGCTCGGACCCAAGTTCTTCCAGAGAACGGGCTGGGAGACGGCCAAGCCCGCGGAGAGACTGAGGACGGGAACGCCGGCGTACGCGACCGCGCCGATCAGCCAGAGCTTCCAGCCGGCCAAGCCCGCGAGCCACGCGGGTCCGAAGGCGATCGCGGCGACGACGCCGGCGCCGAGGCCGATCGCTCCGAGCGTCGCGGCGAGCCACACGGGCGGCTTGCCGGCGGGCACGGTCTCCGCCACGGGGGCGGGCTTGACCGCGGGCGTCTCGACGGCGTCGTCCTCCGCCTTGGGCTGTTCCTTCAGTTTCGCGTTGACCAGGCTGTGGAAGTAAGCCTCGCCGCCCGCGTAGGCCAAAGCGAACATCGACGGGATCGCGGCGAGCAGGAAGCTCGCGACGCGCACGTACAAGCGCCAGATCGTCATCTCGCGGCCCTCGCCGCCGAGCTTGAACTCGACGACCTTCAGGGCTTTCTCGAGGGCGGCGGGCAAGGCGCGGCGGTTCCAGTTCTCGAAGTACTCCTCGGACTTCTCGCCGGTGCCGGCCCACTTCACGCCGAGGGCGACGCCGTAGGTCAGAGCGACGGGCAGGCCGATCACGAGGCCGGCGGCCAACGCGACCGCGAACACGGCGAGCGCGGGCGCGAGCAAGGTCAGGCCGAGCAGGAGGCCGAAGCCGATCTGCGCCTCGGAGGGGCGCTTCGCGTCGAGGTCGTCCTCGCGGGTGAAGATGGTCTTGATCGGATAGAACAGGCCGACGGCGAAGCTGAACGCCGTCTTCACCGAGCCCCAGATCGTGCCGAACACGAAGCCGAAGACGAAGGGCACGATGTTCTTGACGACCTCGAGCGCCCAGTTGAGAAAGCGCTTGAGGGCGGGGAGGAACTGCGTGATCACGGCCATGAAGCCGGCCCATGAGGCGGTGATCGCGGCACCCGCCACGGTCAGGACGCCGCCGATCAAGGCGGACGGGATCGACGCGAGCGCGCCGAGCAAGGAGGGAATCTTCTGGGCGCGGGGCTCGCCCTCGCCGCGCAGCGCGGCGGCGACGCGGGCTCGCGCGTCGAGCCAACCGCCGTACGCCTGACGGCCGGACAGCGCGCTTTCGGAGAGCGTCGCCTTCGCGCCGGTCCACGCCTGAGGCTGGCTCACGGCGAGACCGACGGCGGAACCGGCGAGGCCGGCTCCCGCGATCGCCGCCCAGCCGATCCAACCGACGGGCGTGAAGAGCAGGTAGCCGTAAATCCCGGCGCCGGCGAGCGCGCCGAGTCCGCCGAGGATCGCCGGCAGGACGAAGCCGCCCCAGGCCGCGACGGGCGCTTCGGCGCCGGACTCGTCGACGCGGCGCGAGGACGAGTCACCGCGCTTGGCGTCCACGCCGCGGGCGGCGGCGAGCGAGGCGCGCACGATCGTCGCGATGGAGACGAAGGGCAAGGCGAACGCC